>NZ_JAHXBG010000046.1 GCF_020103725.1 Hyalangium gracile
CGCACGGCGCGGGGACTCACTCAGGAGCAGGCGGCCGAGATGATTGGGATCCACCCCAAGTACATGCCGCGCGTGGAGGCAGGCCGGGCGAACCTCACCGTGGACACCCTCATTGCTGCGTCAGTGGCCTATGAGGTGTCGCTAAGCAACTTGTTCACCGAGGCCCGTGAGGAGGACGCGGTTGACTGAGGAGGGAGCGGCATCAACCGAGGGTTCACGCCCTATGGGGCAATGAGTTCAACGCGGCGGGGTGTGGGCTTCGCCCTCTGGCTAGGGACAAGGCGAGCGGACCGCCAGGGAGCCCGCAAGCCGAATAGACGCGCGCAGAAGGCTGCGTCAAAAGTCTGCGTCCCAGCGAAGCGCACATGGCTTCAGCAGTCCACACGCCTTCTGTAACCGCTACGTAGGAGACTCGGTCGCGGTGGCGGATCAGAAAGCACCTGTTCGGCCTATGCTCGGTCTACTGACAAGGAGCGAGACGGTGCCCAGGATCCTAGAAGCCGCGCTTAAGGCGGACCGAGATGTCGTCAGCGCGGAAGAGATCGTCGAGGTGCATGGTGAAAGCGAGTTCATCGAACCGCAGCTCATCGAATTGCCGATGATAGAAGGACTTGAGGTTGAGAGCAGGCACGTCTCTGCCAGCGTGGGCCTCCATGTTGTCCTGGGACGGAATCATGCTGGAAAGACACGCCTGCTGCGCACGGTAGCAGCGGGGCGCTTGAGCCATACTGCTTCCCTCATGGAACTTCCCTCTAGTTTCAGGGAACTCAGGTTCGAGAATGTGCGCGACCTTAAATTCAAGTTCATTTGGCCGCGTACGCGGAACGAGAAGTTGGCCGGGCGCGTGGTCGACGTCAATGTAGGGCTAGCGCCGCAATCCGCCGCCCTACTTGAAGCGAAAAAGCAGGAACTCAGCACTGGGGTCGAACTTGCGCTGCGCTCACTCGCCTCTGCAAGAGTTCGACTCCGCCCCGCCTTTTTCGTCCCGACTCAGCGCTACCTTCAAGCAGCCGCTAGGCTTGAGGCCGTCCCGGATTCGCTCGATGATCTGGCGGCTTTTCCCTCTATCCTTGAGAACCTCCAGAGGGACTCTGTAACACGGTCGCTCTTCGCGGAGATCCACGAAGCTTTCAGCGATGTCACCGAGGGCCTCACTCTTGATTTTCTCGGGACTGGAGGCATCTCGCATCTACACATCGTCGAGCCGGACGGCACCCCAGTTCCCATTGAGGACTGTGGGGATGGGTTGCGCGATCTGCTCGTCATCCTCAGCTACCTACACGTGTATGAACTATGCGATCTGATGCTTGACGAGCCTGGCCTGCGCCTTCATCCACATGCCCAACGGCGGTTGTTGCGCTACTTAGAAGGTGTCTCCCGCAAGCGCGCAATCTGGATTGCCAGCCATGATGGTGTCTTTGTTGGCGCCCCAAATGTGCGCAGCCGACACCTCGTTACGCGCGACCCTACCTTACGTGTGTCCAAAGTGACTGCGCTACCCGATGAGGCTCAGGTACGCCGCGCAGTAGCTCACCTTGGGTGGGTGCCTCGAGATGCCCTGTTAGCCGAGCGGGTGCTCTTGTGTGAGGGCGAAGCAGACGAGGTCGTGTTTCGCGCGGTCCTAGACCGGCTTGCCGCCGAGGAACCGGAGATGGGGGGCACGCTCGTAGCTGAGCTGGGCGGCGACGGCCGTGTATGGAGCCGGAATCGAGAGGCACTCGAATTGATCGCTCTGCTGCGCCAACTGTCTCCCCACGTTCGGCACGTCTTGCTCGTGGACCCAGGCGACTCATCCAAACGTGCCAGAGCTGAGGAGCACGTGCGCTTCTACCGAGAGAAAGGTGTGAACCTGCATCTTCTTGCACGCAACGAACTAGAGAACTACTTCCTCACCCCCCAACTCGTCCGCGAGTTGCTCGTCCGCGCTGTGCACCTTGGACGGTGGCCAGAGGGAACGCCCCCTCCGGTTGAACCTAGCGAAGCGGATATCACTCGGGAACTTGATGGCCTAGACCCGGTCAATGCGAAGGGTTCGGAGATTCTTGACCGTCTATTTCAGAAGTTCCTGAACCGTAGCTACCGAAAGACCGAGGGTGCTCGTTGGGCAGCGGAGTTACTTCCAACACATGCGCCCGAGCTTGAGAAGATGCTGCGTCAAGAACTACAGGCTTCTCTCACACCTACTGAAACTCCTGCCCCCGATTCCTCCGTTTGAGGCGCCCCTCACTGAGTCGAGCCTCGTGAGCGGTGTCGTGGTCACTAACGCCAGCGCCAGAAGCCCTTGAGCCCGCTATTGGAGGTAAAATCGAACCTTCGGTGCAGGGTCTCACAGGAGTAAGCGGCCGTGAACATGAGTGAAACCCCGGGCAAGCCCCCACCCCCCCTCCCCCCGTCAGCGGCGTCGGCGGCTGGCGAACCTCGGAAACGTGAAGACCGGGCTTGCCGACTGCATCCGCGCGCTTGAGGACGGGACCATGGAGGCCGGGAAGGCCTGCGCGCTGATCTACGGGTACTCAGTGCTCGCCGGGATCATCCAAGGAACCGAGCTGGAGGATCGCCTTACCAAGCTCGAGGTGTCGGTGAAGCACGAGGGGCACGGTCGAGCGGGAGCCCTGTCGTGCGCCCGGTGAATCTGCGTTCCCGGATCGAAGCCCTGGAGCGGCGCGTAGGCCGATCTGCCCCCGCTCTGGCGGTGGTGACGCTGTACGAGGGCGACGACGACGCAGCGGCCGATCGATGGCTCAGCGAGTTCGAGGCCCGCTCCCCGGATAGCGTCGCGATCGTCATCAAGCCGCCGCTAGCCCGGCCGCTGGAAAAACCCCCATTCTGGACTCGCCCCCCCGGCAGTCATTCGCGGTAGAAGAACAACGCGCGGGCACGGTCGGCCAACCGGCCATGGTCCCCCAGCCGTGGCAGCCCGCGCTTCTTTCCATCGCTGGGGAGCGCCTGGGGGCGTACATGGCATCAGCCTACCTTATTCGGCAGAAGAAGGAGGGGTGACCCAAGAGGTAGGATGACGCGCCCGATCCGCCGAGGGTAGAGGGGAGTTGTTCAGACAACCAACCACCTTCGCCAGGAGGCGCGTCATGGGTGAAATCCTCAAGGACTTCGCGCTGAAGTTCAACGGTTCGATTCGGCTGGAGGCCCGAGAAGAGCGGTTGACGGCGGAAGCCGGGGCGCTGCTGCTGCGAGAGGTGGATGAACGGCTGGGGCTGAGCCGGTGGTTGGTGGAGCGGTTGAAGGATCCGCGAGAGCCGGCACGAGTCACCCACCCGCTGGAAGAGTTGGTGCGAACGCACCTGTTGCTGCTGGGGCAGGGGTGGAGGGACCAGGATGACGCGGACGAGTTGAGGCAGGACGCGGCGCTGAGGCTTTCGGTGTCGGAGCGCAAGAGCACCGGGCCGGTGGAGCAGCAAGAGGGAGCGCCGCAGGGGCTGGCCTCCCAGCCGACGCTGTCGCGGACGGTGGGGATACTTTCGAGCGAACACAACCGGCAGGTGCTCAGCGAGGGGCTGGTATGGGGGACGGGCCGGAGGCTGAGAGCCAAACAGCATCAGGGGCAGAAGCTCAAGCAAGTCACGGTGGATGTGGACTCGCTGCCGGTGGAGGTACACGGCCAGCAGCCGGGCAGCGCGTACCACGGGCACTACCACACGCGAATCTACCACCCGCTGGTGGCGCTGCTGGCCGAGAGCGGAGACATTCTGGACGTGCAGCTGAGAGAGGGCCAGGTGCACACGGCCAACGGAGCGCTGGAGTTCATCGAGCCGTTGCTGGAGCGGGTGGAGCGGCACGTCAGCCAGAAGGTGGCGCTGCGAATGGATGCGGGCTTCCCGGAGGACACGCTGCTGACGCGCCTGGAGCAGCGGGGGACAGCGTATGTGGCGCGCGTGCGCAACACGAGCGTGCTCAAGGACGAGGCGGCTGTGCCTCGCTTCAGGCACCTGGGGCTGCCCCAAGGAGAGCCGAAGACGGACTTCTATGAGTGGCAGTACCAGGCCCAGGGCTGGAGCCGGCCTCGCCGGGCGGTGCTGGTGCTGCAGCAGGTGGAAGGCGAGCTATTCCCCAACGCCTTCTGGCTGGTGACGAGCTGGTCCGCCGAGCAGATGCCGGCCGCGGACTTGTTGGAGCACTACCGCCAGCGCGGCACCGCCGAGGCGCACATGGGTGAGCTGATGGACGTGCTGGCGCCGGCGCTCTCTTCGGCTCCTCGCCCCAAGCGCCACTACCGAGGAAAGCCGCCTGTCGAGCGCACCGTGTCCGTCGACAGCTTCGCCCACAACCAGGTGCGGCTGCTGCTCAACGCCTTGGCCTACAACCTGCTCCACGCCACGCGCGCTCTACTCGAGGACTCTACCGGTGAGGGCTGGAGCTTGATGCGCGTGCGCCAGCGCGTGCTCAAGGTCGCCTCTCGACTGCTGGTGCATTCGCGCCGTGTCATCCTCGTCATCGGCCAGCAAGCCGCAGGCTACTGGCGGGCGCTCTGGCACACCCTGCGCTCGTTCGACACGGCCCTCGTCACGTAGGGGAGCACTGTCTCTCTTCCCCTCGTCGCTGTCCCTGCTGTTCCTGCGGTGCCACTGCTGGCGGTGCGGGCCTGAGTCCCCGGGCGGCTCGAGGTCTGTCCTCTTCACCCACCGCCGCTGCACTCGCATCCTGATCAGCTACGATGCAAGCGATCGGCCATCCTTGGTGAATAGCCCAGGCTAAGATCTTGCCGCGCCTGCAAGACCGGACCGATAATTCCGGTTCTCGGGGTGAAGCCCGGAGGATCACATGAACCAAGAGGGACACGTGAAGGGCTCTGTTGCTCGCGCGCTCTTGCTGTGTGGAGCCGCGCTTTGGGGCGCGGCGGGCTGTAGTGCCACCCAAGCGGCGCACCAAGGCACAGGCGGCTCAGGCATGGCAGGCTCCGTGCCCGAAGTTGGGGAAACTCCCGCGAAGACTGGCGAGGCCATCGCGCAGTCCGTCCCCGTCGAGTGCAATCAGACTGACTCAACGATCACTTGCTGCCTCAAGAAGAACCCAGGCCAGTACGAGCGCTGCGGGGCAGTAGCGCCCAGGCAGGCGCCAAAGCAGGTGCCGAAGCAGACGCCGAAGCAGGAACCCAAGAACGGGCCCGATAAGTTGCCGCCTCTCACTGACCTCTCGCCGGAACAAGCCCGGGAGAGGACCGATAAGTGCCTCGACTACTGGAATCGGTGCATCGAGCAGGGGGGCGAATACGAGAAGCGAGGCCAGCACGGACAGACGATCTGCCGTGCCTGCTACCAGCAATGCCGCGCCAACGGTTACTGGCCTGAGAAGGTCAACGAGATCGAATGTCTTGGGGGCCACTAACTGTGGCGCGCTCTCGTAAGGAGTGGTGGAGCACAATTGCCGAGCAGCGCGAGTGGCTGACGTTTGGGCTGACTCACGCGGAGCAGCCCTTCGAAGTTTTCGTGGCCGCGCTCAGGGACCTGGAGCGACAGTTTACGCGAGAGGCACGAAGCCCCGCTGAACGTCTGCACCTGAAGCGTCTGACTGCGCTCGATGTTGTAGACGAGGCTTTCGGCCAAAGCCGACCGTGGGAAGACTTTGGGCCGTGGCTGCGCAAGGTGAGGCGGCTCGGCTTCCCGGATCTCTGGAACCGTTTTCACATCTCGACGATCTACGTGCAGTCGCTGCCCCGCTTCCCCGAGCAAGCGGAAGACGCCTTCGCCATGTTGGCAGACACGGAGCGCCGGGTGCGCAGGCTGCCCAAGCATCGGCACTCCCGTCAGCAAATGCTCGACGGCATCGAATACGCGCGGCAGGTGGCCGCCCGACACGGCATCAACCCCACCCGCAAGCACGGGCGGTAGTGCCCCCTTGCGCATGACTTCGCCGTGCCCCGTCGTGACGGGGTCCAGTCTCTCGTGAGACCTCCTGCCCCTCAGGAGCCCCCTTCAAGATGTTGAATCGACGTGCCCAGACTGTCGCTCACTGAGGAGGCCGGGACGATGGCGAGCGTCCACGAGAAAGCGGCGAAGACCGAGGCCCGGCGCATCGCTTGGCGCCGGGACCCGCGAATCACCCGTCGAGGTCTCCGGCCGCTGCAAGCCCCGTCCGGGAAAGCGAAGGGGCTGGAATCACCGGGAAAAATCCCCAGGGATTCCAGCCCCTTACACCAGCGCGCGATACAGGATTCGAACCTGTGGCCTTTGGCTCCGGAGGCCAACGCTCTATCCAGCTGAGCTAATCGCGCAGGAGGCCTACAACCGAGGGCACAACTAGCCGACTTCCCCTGCTGACGCAAGCACGCAATCCCACAACCGATGACAAGGGGACACCGCTTCCGGGGTGGGGGGGCGCCAAGGAGCGGAGCCCCTGCCCCCAGCGGCAGCGAGCAACCGCAGCGGAGCCGGACAGCACGGGGAGTGCCAGGAGGGCGGCACGCCATGGGACGGAGGGAGGGCACCGGGCGGGCCCATCCCCGTGTGCTGCTGGACATGAGGTTGGCCTCCTTCCCAGCTTTCCTTGAGCGCCGCGCCCGGGAGGCATCGACTTCCGCTCGCGGGCTGCGACGCGGAGGCACCATGGCGGAGGCACAAGCGGCTCGCGCGCGGTTGGAGGCGCTCCGGATCGATCGCTCGACCCACCCGCGCAGGCGAAGACTGCGCCGATGGCTCGTTCCAGCGGTGCTCCTCTTCCTCGTCCTCGCCGCCGTCGTCATGGGGCTTGCCGGCCGAGCCCCCACCGTCCGTGTCGCCGAGGTGCGCGAGGCCCGTCCCGGCGAACAGCAGACCGAGCTGTCCGCCGCCGGCTACGTCGCCTCCAAGCGCCGCTCCATCATCGCCCCGCTCATCCCCGGCCGCCTCGTGGAGGTGACGGTGGAGGAGGGAGATGCCGTCCAGAAAGGACAGGTGCTCGCCCGGCTGGATGACCGCGACGCCCGCGTGGCCATCCTGCGCGCCGAGTCCGAGGTCCTCTCCGCCGAGGCCCGGCTCGCCGGGGCCCAGGTCCAGGCACTCAACGCTCGCCGCACCGCGGCTCGAACACGGCGCCTGGCCAGCGCGGGCGCCGTGGCTCCCGCTCAGCTCCAGGACGTGGAGACCGCCAACCGCGCCGCCATCGCCGAGGGCCGTGCCGCGGAGGCCCAGCTCGGTGCCGCCCGCCGCGCAGTCGAGGCCGCCCGCCTCCAGCTCACCCACACCATCGTGCGCGCCCCCTTCGCCGGCACCGTGGCACGCAAGCTCGCGGACGAGGGCGCGGTGCTCGCCCCCGCCGCCCTGGAGCAGGCCAACCTGGGCGGCATCGTCGAGCTGGTGGATCTGCAGGCGCTCGAGGTGCAGGCCGAGGTCAGCGAGGAGCAGCTCTCCCGCATCGAGCCCGGCCAGCCGGCGCTCATCTTCCTCGATGCCTTCCCGGACCGCGTCTTCCGCGCGAGGACCGGCACGGTCCGCCCCGCCATCGACCGCTCCAAGGCCACCGCCCAGGTCAAGGTGGAGTTCCTCTCCCCGCCGGCCAGCGTGCTGCCCGACATGGGCGCCAAGGTGTCCTTCCTCTCCCAGGAGGTGCCGACCGAGGAGCTCGAGGGGAAGGAGGAGGATCTTCGCGTGCCGGTGTCCGCGGTGGTGCCCGTCGCGGGGAGCCCGTCGGTGTGGGTGGTGAAGGACGGCCGCCTCGAGCACCAGCCCGTGAAGGTAGGCGAGCGCCGGGAGGAAGAGGTGGTGCTGGAGGAGGGGCCGCCGGCGGGCACCCAGGTCGTGCTGGCGCCGGATCCCCGGCTGCGTGACGGCCGCCGAGTGAAGGTGCGGACGGAGGGCGGGTGAGATGGACGCCGCGGTCCTGCCCATGGTGCGCCTGCAAGGAGTCTCCAAGGTGTACCGGCGCGGCTCCGTCGAGGTGCCGGTGCTGGAGTCGGTGGACCTCTCCATCTCGGCGGGGGCCTTCGCGGCCTTCATGGGCCCCTCCGGCTCTGGCAAGTCCACGCTCCTCAACCTCATCTCCGGGTTGGATCAACCCACCACGGGCGTGGTGGAGGTGGCGGGCAGGGACCTGGCGCGGCTGAGCGACCCGGAGCTGGCCGACTGGCGCGCCGCCCACGTGGGCTTCATCTTCCAGCTCTACAACCTCATCCCCGTGCTCACCGCGGCGGAGAACGTGGAGTTGCCCCTGCTGCTCACGCCGCTCTCGCGCGCCGAGCGTCGCCGGCACGTGGCCGCCGCGCTGGAGGTGGTGGGCCTCTCCCACCGCCGGGGCCACCGCCCCTCCGAGCTCTCCGGCGGCGAGCAGCAGCGCGTGGCCATCGCGCGGGCCATCGTCACCGATCCGGACCTCATCATCGCGGACGAGCCCACCGGCGATCTGGATCGCAGGTCCGCCGAGCAGGTGCTGGACCTCTTCGAGATGCTCCACCACGGGCTGCGCAAGACGCTGGTGATGGTGACGCACGATCCGCACGCGGCCGAGCGCGCCGAGCGCATCCACCACCTGGAGAAGGGGGTGCTCCAGTGAACTACGCCCGGCTGGCCTGGAGGGATCTGCGGCGCAACCCCTTGCGGGTAGGCCTCACGGTGCTCGCGGGAGCGGTGGGCGTGATGGCCTTCGTCTTCCTGCGCACCGTTGTGGACCTCTTCTACTCCGGGGCGGCGGCGGCCCAGGTGGACCGGCTCGTCGTCCGCAACAAGGTGGCCATCACCCAGCCACTCCCCCTCTCCTACTTCCCACGCATCGCTGCCCTGCCGGGCGTGACGGCCATCACCCACCAGAGCTGGTTCGGCGGCACGATCAGCGAGTCCCAGCGCGACTTCTTCCCCAGCCTGGCCATCGACCCGACCTCGTTCATGAAGGTGTACTCGGAGTACACGCTCCCGCCCGAGCAGCTCAGCGCCTTCCAGGCCGATCCGTGCGGAGCTCTCGTCGGGCGCAAGCTCGCGGAGCGCTACGGGTGGAAGGAGGGGCGGCGGCTGACGCTCAAGAGCCAGATCTACCCGGGCGAGTGGACCCTTAACATCCGCGGCGTCTACGACGGTACGCGCCCCGGGACGGACACCACGGCGCTGGTGTTCGGCTACCGCTGCCTCAATGAGCGACTGCCCGAGAGCTGGCGGGACCAGGTGGGGCTCTACTCGGTGCGCGTGGATGATCCAGCCCGCTCGGCGCAGGTGGCGGCGGCCATCGACGGGATGTTCGCCAACAGCCCGTATGCGACGCTGACGGAGAGCGAGCGCGCCTTCCAGCTCGGCTTCGTGGCCATGTCCTCCGCCATCCTCACGGCGGTCAAGCTGGTGTCCAACGTCATCCTGGCCATCATCCTGCTCGTCATCGGCAACACGATCGCCATGGGCGTGCGCGAGCGCACCCGGGACATCGCCACCCTGAGAGCCATGGGCTTCCGCCCCCGCCACGTGGTGCTGTTCGTCCTCGCCGAGGCGGGGGCCATCGGAGTGGCCGCCGGAGTGCTGGGCATGCTCGCGGCGCCCCCGCTCCTGGAAGGCTTCATGCGGGCGGTCGAGTCCCAGTTCGGCCCCATGGCCGAGAGCGTGACGCGGGCGAGGACGCTGGTGTTGGCGGGGCTGGCGGCGCTGGGCATGGCGCTGCTGGCGGCGGTGGGGCCCACGGTCCGAGCCCTCCGGCTCCCCGTGGCGGAGGGGCTGAGGAAGGTGACCTGAGCCATGGTGCCGCTCTACTACAACACGCGCAGCCTCTGGGGCCGGCGGCTGTCCACGGGCCTCACGGTGATGGGCCTGGGACTGGTGGTCTTCGTCTTCGCCGCGGTGCTCATGCTGGCGCGCGGCATCGAGGCGGCGCTCTCGGCCGGAGGAGATCCGGGCAACGTCGTCCTGCTGCGCGAGGGCACCGACAGCGAGCTGGGCAGCTTCGTGGAGCGCAACGCGCTGCGCGTGCTGTCCACCGGGCCGGAGGTGGCCACCTCGGTGGAGGGAGAGCCGCTGGCGGCCGGCGAGGTGGTAGTGCTGGTGGCGTTGCCGCGGGACGGCGGGAGCGTGATGAACACCACGGCGAGGGGCATCTCGGCGCAGAGCCTGGCGGCCCGCCCCACGGTGCGGCTCGTCTCCGGCCGGATGCCTCGGCCAGGGACCAACGAGGTGGCGCTGGGCGCGTCCCTGGTGGGCCGTACGCCGGGGGCCACGGAGGGGGGAACGCTGCGCTTCGCCCAGCAGGTCTGGCCGGTGGTGGGCGTGCTCAGCGCGGAGGGCGGCGCCTTCGAGTCGGAGCTGTGGGCGGACGCGCGGCGGCTCGGCTCGGCGTTCGGGCGTGACGGCCCCAGCTCGGCGATCGTCCGGCTGCGCTCTCCGGCCCTGGTGGACGGCTTCATCCGCCGCGTCGAGGCGGATCCCCGCTTCACGCTGAAGGCCCAGTCCGAGTCGGACTACTGGGAGGGTCAGGCGACGGCGCTGGCCACCTTCATCCGGGTGCTGGGCCTCTTCGTGTCCTTCGTCTTCAGCATGGGAGCCATCCTGGGGGCGATGATCACCATGTACGCCCAGGTGGCCTCGCGCATCGCGGAGCTGGGGATGCTGCGGGCGGTGGGGTTCCGGCGCCGCGGCGTGCTCGCCAGCGTCATGGCCGAGTCCGCCCTGCTCGGAGTCGCAGGCGGATTGCTGGGCGCGCTGGCCGCGCTCGCCATGCGGTGGGTGGACATCCGTACCCTCAACTTCCAAACCTTCGCAGAGGTGTCCTTCGGCTTCGCGCCCACGCCGGGAATCCTGCTGGCCGCGCTCCTTTTCGGCACGGGGATGGGGCTACTCGGGGGGCTGTTGCCGGCGCTGCGCGCGGCGCGGCTCTCCATCCTGGATGCGCTCCGGGCCTGAAGCGGCGTTCGCCTGGGCGCCAGCCAGTGGGCGTCCCTGCAGGAGCTCGGGCTCGAACCCATGGCGCCCGAGCCGCTCCTGGCGGAGCCACGGCGGGAGGCAGCCCCTCCCCTGGCGGTGGGCATCACCCCCGATTACCTGAGTGGGTACCGCGACTCGGTGCTGGCGCTCATCGGCAACCTGCTGGGCACGACAGAGAAGGCCGCGCCGGGGGCCGCGAAGGCCACGTGGCCTATGGGGCCGACATTCTCGTGGGCTCGTGAGCGGCTTGCGGGTCGCTGGGCTGCGCGACGCCTCGGTGCTGGCGGAGGTTGGGCTCGTCCAGGGGGGGGCTCGCGAGGACTCGCTCACGAGACTGGAGCAGGTCGCCGGCGTCTCCGAGGTCGAGCGCTCGCAGGAGGTGCATGTGCCTCCGCTCGGCTCTCGGCCGCAATGAGCCGCACCTGCCTCCACGCTTGCGTGAGGCAGACACGAGCAACGGCTGCCTGGCTGGGGACTCCCACTGTCCTGGGCCGCGGAGAGACCTTACCGCCCTGCTGGCGAGCTAGCGGGGGGCGCGGCCTCTTCCGGGGTGGGATCACGCGGGTTGGCCTTCTCGGACTGCTTGAGGAGCTTCTTGATCAACTCGTCCATGATGGAGCTCAGCAGCCGCTCCGCGGAGAAGCCCGCGACCACTGACAACACCGCCCGCGCGAAGAACGCTGCCTCGGGGGTGGGCACCACGAACTGGACACCGCTCTGCGTGTCGCTGGCGGACACGGTCACCGAGAACAGGATCTGGGACCGCTCGAGCAGGATGATGAACAGCGCCGCGAAGGCCCCGATGAGCGGTTTGACGACGAGGTAATAGACGTAATATCGGGCCGTCGCTCCCGTTGCGATGACGAAGCGCTCCTTGGAGAGCATGTTCGAGAGAACAGCGCCTCCGATCCCGAACAGCAGGAAGGGGATCATCTGCGCTGGCGGGAAGTCCAGATACCCAAGTGGCCAGAGGCGCTCCTCGAGAACGAGCGAGAGGATGAGCGACGCGACGAAGGCCCCCAGCAGCACCATGGCGCTGAGGATCTGGATCGAGACGTTGATCGAGAGCTGCCAGAAGGTCATGTCGACCTGCTCGTTCAAGAGGCGCAGTGCCCCCTGGAGGACACTGCGGCAGCGCTCGAGCCGCGGGGCCTCCACTGTGGAGGGGGTCCCGTGGCCAGCCCTGGGTGACAGCATCTGCTTGAACACCTGGAGCGCCTCCAGGAGGGGACCGGGCGCCGCGTTCGTCCCCAGCCAGATCCTGCGCTGGATGGGGTCCTTCACCTTCCTGTCGAACTGCTCGACCACCTCCAGCCCCTTGGTGGCGAGCAGGTGCGCTGGCATGACGACCAGCAGTTGCCCATCGACCTGATGAATGAGCTCCCAGAAGGTGAAGGGCCGCTTCACCATCCGGTCGATGTGGGCCCTGGCCAGCTCCAGCATGTGGCAGCACTGCTCGAGGATGGACACCTCCCGCGTCGTGGGGTGCTCGATCTGGTTGGCGCACAGCAGGAGCGTCTCGGCCACGCGCCCCAGCTTGTTCCAGAGCTGCTGGGTGGCGGACATGCTCAGCTTGCGCCTCCGGAAGCTGGCGAGCTCGGAGAGCGTGGTGCGCTTGATCTGCTCGAGGCGGTTGGTCGTGTCGTCGGCCGTCATATCAGACACCTACGCACGCTCGGGGAGCGCAGCGAGGGGTTGGGGGCCAGCAGGCGGTTGGCCCCGGCATGGGAGCCCCCGGGGCGTGGAGCATGGGAACTCCTGCCCCGGGGTCCAGGCTGCTCACGCCCCTGACTCCGGGCGGTGAGCGGTCCCGCTACGGCAGGATGGGCTCCTCCACCACGAAGCGCTTGAAGAAGTTATTGCCGCAGTCGACCTCCACCTCCTGACGCGCCACCAGGATTCCCGTGTTGCCTCGGATGGCGTAGCCGACCTCCGCCGAGCCAGGGACGACCGCGAAGGACCGGGGCATCGGTCCACGCAGCAGCCACTGCTGCATCTTCTTCTGCCAGGCCGCCTGCAACAGATCCTCCGGCTCGGGCAAGCTCCCGGCCGAGACTCCCTCTGCGCGGGCGTTCCCACCGGGGATGGGGGGCTCCATGGAGATCCGCTCCGCGGCTCGAGCCACCGGACGGGTGCGATCGACCAGCGATGTGATGTTGAGATCGTTGTCGATCGTCACCGCCACGCTGCCCAGGCCGGGCGCCACGACAGGCACACCGTCGATGCTCTGGGTGAAGCGAATGGTCGTCTCGACGATCCTCGGAGTCTCCAGGATGCCGGAGCCCTGCGGGCTGCCGCTACACTCGTAGCGGTGGATGATGCGATCGAAGGCGAGCTCCTCGCGGTTGAGGCCTGCCTGGATCAGGAAGTCCTGCGCCGTGCGGAGCAGCGTCGCCAGCGAGGGGGTGTTGCGGCTGTCGCGGTTGGGCTGGGCAAACTGGATCTCGTACGTCCCGTCCTGCATGAGGGCCATCCGGCGATCCCCCTCCAGGTGGAGAATGGTGCCGTCCGGCCCGGCTGCCACCTCGCGCGGCAGCCGCATCGCGAGCGGTAGGCGTGCCAGCAGGGACCGCGCCCGGGACATGCTGGCGGCGTTCGGTGCGAACTGGACAGTGACGATCCGCTCCGGCAGCCGCAGGCTTGGCGCGCGCACCCCCGCCGCGGAGGAAGCCGGGTTGTACCAGGTCCACGCGTACCAGTTGCGAGGCACCGCGTCGAACGAGAAGTGCCGCTCATTGTAGAGCCGGTTGCGCGCATCCGCTTGATCCTGCCCGCAGGCCACCACCGCTGGCGACTGATGCGTCGAGATGTCGTACCAGCTGGCGTCCAGGAAGGCCCTGCTGAAGGACTTGCCGGTGTTCCAGTGCCTCCAGAACGCGCTGCCGTAGTTCGGCGCGTCCACGCTGACCGTCTCGTAACCGAACAACATGCGGAAGCCCAGGTTGGCGGGATGCCAGGTGCGCATCGGGTTGTGGCCGTTGCGGACGCGGCACGAGTAGCAGGTCGACCAGAAGATGTAGCGCACCTGCTCGTTGCCCAGGGCCATGCGGGAGGACTCGGCGCTGGTGCCCTGGCCTGCCCAGTTGGAGCCCATGGCGGCGTAGAAGACGCCGTTGCCGTCCATGCTGCCGTGGCCGGAGTGGTAGACCGCCATCACGGCGTCCATTCCGTAGGTGTCCTGCCAGTTGTCGTAGTCCTCGTAGTAGGCCCAGACGCCGACGCCCGAGTCCTGGTACCAGAAGTTGCGTGGCTTGAATTGCTCCACGTAGGCCAGCCAGCCCTGCGCATCGTCATGGGTATAGGAAAGAGGACTGGCCGAGGCGAACTGCTCGACACTGAATGCGCCGTAGTAGTCCTCGGAGAAGGCGCGGGCGCTGAGGACCTCCTGCGAGAATGGGTTCCCCACCTGCTCTGGCTGCAGCACCACGCTCAGCTGCGTGGTCGCCTGGGTCTCCTCCTCTTCCACCCGCTGCAGCAACTGCTGCGTCGTCAGATCGAGGCTCGGCTGCTTCGTCTCGGAAATGGGCTGCCTGCTAGGCTTGTCCATGGTGAATCTGCTCCTTTCATGAAGCCATCGCATCGCTGCTTCTGGATGGCCTGAAGTAGAGTGGATGCATGGGCTCGCGTTGGCATCGTCTCGTCGCGGCCCGAGTGCCCGCCAGGTTGAAGCCAAGCGCTATCGCGAGCGCGGCTCCCTAGGGGAGGATGGGCACCTGCACCACGATGCGTTTGAGGCAGTCATTGCCGCAGTCGATCTCCACCTCCTGACGCGCCACCAGGCTCGCGATGGTCCCCTGGAGGGCATAGCCCACCTCGGCAGAGCCAGGGACGACCGCGAAGGAGCGCGGCAGCCGCCCACGCAGCAGCCACTGCTTGAGGTGCTCCCGCCAGGCGGCCTGCAACAACGCCTCGGGGTCTGGCAGTTCCTCGGCGGAGAGTCCGGCTTCGGGGCCGGATGCACCCGGGAGCGGAGGGCGCATGGACACCTGATCGATGAGTCGAACCACCGGGCGGGTGCGATCACTCAGGGAGGTGATGTTGAGATCGTTGTCGATCGTGACAGTGAGGCTCCCCAGCCCCGGTGCCACCACGGGGATGCCGTCGATGGCCTGCACGAAACGGATGGAGGTCTCGATGATGCGAGGAGCCTCCAGGCTCCCGGAACCCTGAAGGCTACCGCTGGCCTCGTATTGGTGGACGACGCGGTCGAAGACGAGCTCCTCGCGTTGGAGACCTGCCTGGCTGAGGAACTCCTGCGCCGTGCGGAGCAGCATCGCGAGCGAGGGATTATTCAGGCTGTCGCGATTGGGCTGGGCGAACTGGATGTCAAACGTACCATCCCGCCTGAGGGCCAGGCTGCGCTCGCCTTCCACGTGGAGAATGGTGCCATCTGGCCTCGCGACCACCTCGCGCGACAGCCGCAAACCCAGAGGCAGTTGCGCCAGCAGGGAGCGTGTGCGGGCCATGCTGGGGGCGTTGGGTGCCAGCTGGGCGGTGAGGATCCTCCTGGGCAGGTGGAGGACTGGCGAGCGCACTCCCACCACGGAGGAGGCCGGGTTGTACCAGGTCCACGCGTACCAGTTGCGGGGCACCGTATCGCGCGAGAAGTACCGCTCATTGTAGAGCCGGTTGCGCGCATCCGCTTGATCCTGCCCGCAGGCCACCACCGCTGGCGACTGATGCGTCGAGATGTCGTACCAGCTGGCGTCCAGGAAGGCCCTGCTGAGGGACTTGTTGGCATTCCAGTGCTTCCAGAACGCGCTGCCATAGTACGGCGAGTCTACGTTGGCCGTCTCGTAACCAAACAATATGCGGAAGCCCAGGTTGGCGGGATGCCAGGTGCGCATCGGGTTGTGCCCGTTATGGACTCGGCACGAGCAACTGGCCGACCAGAAGATGTAGCGGACATGCTCATTGCCCAGAGCCATGCGGGAGGACACGGCGCTGGTGCCCTGGCCTGCCCAGTTGGAGCCCATGGCGGCGTAGAAGACGCCGTTGCCGTCCATGCCGCCGTGGCCGGAGTGGTAGACGGCCATCACGGCGTCCATGCCATATCTGTTCTGCCAGTTGTCGTAATCCTCGTAGTAGGCCCAGACCGCGACGCCCGAGTCCTGGAACCAGAAGTCGGGGGGGATCCCAGCGCCGGTCAACCAGCCCTGCGCGTCGTCGTGGGAATAGGTCAGAGGACTGGCGGCGGCGAACCGCTCGACGCTGAATGCACCGAAGGAGTTGGCCGCGTAGGAAGTAGGGGCATCGACGTCCTCTTGCACGAGCCCTGGCCCCACCTGCTCCGCCTGCAGCACCACGCGCATCTGGATGCCGGCCTGGGATTCCTCCTCCTCCAGCCGGCGCAACATCTGCTGCGTCTGCTGATCGAACTCAGGGGTGCCTGCTTCGGGAACACTCGGTCTACCTCGAGTAGCCATGGATGAGGCTCCTTTGCTTTCGGATGACCCGCAGTACGATAGGGACACGTCTTTTCACAGGCAGCGCACCTGCTTCGCTTGAGCCTTTGTCAGGCCTCGCGGGGAAAGGGGCTGGAGTCCTCACGAGCGCAAGCTGCTCCGAGGTGAGGTGTGAGCCGCCAGCCCCACGGGGAGCCCCAGGCAGGGAGGGATGGGACAGTGAGGTCACCCGGTGCGGGCCTCTCGCGGCTCCGTTCGAAGTCACATCCCCCTGAACGCCTGCCCGTGTCAGCGAGGGAAAAACTCCGCGCAGAAGAGAGACGCCGTTTTCATACAGGTGGGCGCCAACATCGATTGCTTGCATCCACCAGGTCGAGGAGCGAACGCGGCACTCGTCCCCCGGCGCGCGGATGAGCGCTCAACCGGGACAATCGCCACGGATGGAATGCTGGACTCCGCCTTGCACTGGGTCCTGGCCGGCGCCATTCGGTCTGGCGTCGCCAGCAATCTCCGACCGAAAGGAGTATGACAATGGCCAACGATCTTGGCTCCCCGGAGTTCGAGAGTGTGGAGGGGCGCATTTCTCCCCAGCAGACGATTGCCCCGGCTCGGGGGGCCACCGGCCCCTACGCGGCCTACGAAAAGGTGGTGCAGCCCGAGAAGGGCATGGTGTTCGGCACCGGCTGGCTGCCTCCCATGCCCGACCTGCGGGACTACACCCCAGTGACTCCAGTGGTCGCGGAGATGTCGGCCAGGCTCGGCATCTCGCCTGGACACTTCGCCGCGGCGCTGCCCTCGAGCATCGACTTGAGGAGGTACTGCTCGCCCATCGACAACCAGGGCGCACTCGGCTCATGCACGGCGCACGCCGCGGTAGGCATCGTCGAGTACTTCCAGAACCGCTCCTACGAGTCCTACGTCGAGGGCTCGAAGTTGTTCGTCTACAAGGTCACGCGCAACCTCATGAACGTACAGGGGGATACGGGCGCCTATCTGCGATACACCATGGCAGCGCTCACCTACTGCGGCGTCCCTCCGGAGAAGTACTGGCCCTACACCACCGTCGCAAAACCCGGGCTGAACACTCCGCATGGATTCGACGATGAGCCGAGCACGTTCGTCTACGAGCTGGCCGAGAACTATGAGGCCATCTCCTACTTCCGCCACGATCCGTCGGGCGTCACTCCCGACACCGTCTTGAAGAGCGTCAAGACGTACCTCGCCCATGGCGTCCCCTGTATGTTCGGCTTCTTCGGGTTCCCCTCGTGGCAGAGTGGGGATGTCCGCGGCGCGTTCCCGGTGCCTTGCAAGGACGAGCAAGCCATCTGGGGACATGCCGTCGCCGCGGTCGGGTATGACGACACCATCACCATCACGAACAAGCGGTGCGGCCTCAAGTCGACAGGCGCCCTCCTCATTCGCAATTCGTGGGGTGCCGACTGGGGGGACCAGGGTTATGGCTGGCTGCCCTACGAATACGTGCAGAACTCCCTGGCGGTCGACTTCTGGTCCATCCTGGGCATGAGATGGGTGGATACGCGGCGCTTCGGACTGGAGACGATGCACCACTGAGAGTGCCGTCCGTCTTGAAGGCTGGCAGCGGCGCGTCAGCGCCGCGCCACACTCCACCAGCCGCGGTACCTGGTGCGCTGCTCCATCGGTCCACCGTGGCACTGCTGCCCCGGTGGTCCTCCTTCAGGGCGTGTACACCTCCGCCGATTCGAAATCTTCCTCTGTGTTGGGGGGTGTTCCGGCGACGAGCACCCGGCCGTCGAGCAGCCGCGTGGCGGTGAAATACCCACGATGGATGGCCGTGGGGGGGGCGGTGCTCCAGGTGCCCGTGGCCGGCTCGTACAGCTGCGCCGTCGACTGCCCCAGGGCAAGCACCCTCCCGTCGAGCAACAGCGTCGCCGAGTCGCCGACGGGCTGGAGCGGAGAGCCTGTATGGCTCCACGTGCCCGAAGCCGGGTCATAGAGCTGCGCTGTCATTCCCCGCGCGACGAGCACCTGGCCATTGAGGAGCACCGTCGCCGGGCCGCCAATGGGTTCGAGCGGGGAACCGGTATGGCTCCAGGTCCCCGTAGCTGGGTCGTACAACTGCGCCGCAGTTCCCCCCTCGGAGAGGACGAGCACCTTGCCGTTGGGCAGCAGCGTGGCCGGGCCGCCGATGGGCTCGAGCAGCGAACCGGTATAGCTCCAGGTGCCTGTAGCCGGATCGTACAGCTCCGCCGTCAGGACGCTGCCAAAGAGGTAGTTTCCTCCCGCGACGAGCACCCTGCCGTTGGGCAGCAGCGCGGCCGTGTGGTTCTCACGGCGCTCCAACATGGAGCCGGTGTAGCTCCAGGTGCCGGTGGCCGGGTCGTACAGCTCCGCCGTCTGGGTGATGAGGGCGCGGCTCTCTCCGCCCGTGACGAGCACCTTGCCGTCGGGCAGCACCGTCGCCGTGGGGGAGAAGCGGGCTTCGACCAGGCGGCCCGTCTCGCTCCAGGTGTTCGAGCTCGGATCGTACAGCTCCGCCGTATCGAGAAAGAAGCTCCGTTTCTGGGCGCTGCCCGCGGCGACGAGGGCCTTGCCATCGGGCAGCAGTACCGAGACATGGCCCCAGCGAGGCCCACCGAGCATGGGGCCCGTCGGGTCCCAGCGCCCCGAGGAACAGGTCGGCAGCCCGGTGACAGTGAAGCTCCGGGAGGTGGCGAGGCTGAAGGCGTTGGTGACAGTGGCGGTAACGGTCGGGGGCGCGCTGGTGCTGACGCAGGCGGGGGCTGTCCAGGTGATGCGGCTGCGAGAGGCATCACTGGAGGGAGTGCCCAGCGAGCCGGTAGCGGCTGCCCAGGAGAACGTGAGGGCAGAGCCCTCCGGGTCGCTGGCCACCACCTCGAAGGTGAGCTCCTGGCCTGGCGAGGCGGTATCCGAGGAGCGGTAGGAGCGGATGATGACAGGGTTGAGGTGATTGACCGGGGGAGTGCTGCGGACGCACAGGGCGACGGTGCCCGTGGACTGCCCGCCTCGTCCGTCCGACACCGAGACGCTCAGGCGGCAGTTGTTGCAGGAGCCAGCGGGCACGAGCGAAGGAGTGAACCGAGCCGAGCTGGCGGAGGCATGGGTCCAGGTGCCGGCGCAGGAGGCGCTCCAGGAATAGGAAAGGCTGTCACCGTCCGGATCGGAAGCCGCGACGGACACGGAAGTGGTCTGGCCGACGACCAGGTGCGTGGGGCTGGCACTGAGAGCGGCCACCAGGGGTGACCTGTTGAAGGAGATGGACAGCTGCGCATCCCCCTCTCCTCCGCTCAGGGTGACGTTGACGGCCAGGACGATGCTGGAGGCCAGGCCACGGGAGTCCGTCACGGTGAGGGTGAGGGTCTGGATACCGGTGGAGACAGGCGCGGTCCACGAGGTGGCGGCCTCCGAGGGCGAGGAGAAGGTGCCTGCGGTGGCACTCCATGCGTACGAGAGGGTGTCGCCCGGGTTGGGATCATGGGCGGAGGCGACCAGGGTGATGGAGCCAGCCGTGGGGATCGTGGTGGAGGAGGCCACCAGGGAGTCAATGAGCGGAGCCTCATTCTCGAAGGGAGGCGGAGGGTTGACTTGCTGGAGGGTGATGGCGACGAGGGTTGTCTGATTCGCGGAGATGGTCACGCCGGAGGCGGAGCCTTCGAAGAGCAGGGTGCCCGAGTCGTCGAAGGCTTGCGCCAGGAAGGAGCGGTCGGCGCCAGCGGGGAGGTTGCCGATGATGCCGCCCCAGATACCTTGGGTGGGAGCCAGATCGATGGAAACGGAGGGGATGTCCACGGCGCTGGAGGTGACAGAGACGCGGGAGATTTCCGAGGAGAGGGACTTCAGCTCGGAGACGGCGAACCGCGCCGAGCCGGTGCCGGAAGACGAAGACGAGGGAGAGCAGCCCGCCTGCAACGCCAGAGTGAGCGCCAACATCAAGGGAGCAAGTGCTTTCCTCATGAGGGTTTCCTCCACTACAGCGTGGCCCCTTCATCGACCGTGAAAACGAGCCTGGTAAGGGGGTGAGCGGAGGCGAGCAGACACACCGGTGCCGTGCCCGCCGCGCTATCGAACAGGCGCGGAGTATGGGTTGTGGCGCGATGATCTGCCTATGGCCCAGACATCCCGTGGGCCGTCTCGTGCCTGACGGAGGTTGGCCTTGCGTGAGGCAGGCGCGCGTTGCGCTGAAGCCGCAGCCAGCGCTGCAAGCCTCTTCCTGGGTACGCCCACCCACAGCGGTGTTTCGTGAGCCGTCCACCTCCAAGAGGAGGAGCCCATGGGCTCATGATGGCGCTCTTCGCGTGGCGCCCCTTGAGGAATCGCGCTGATGACGAGGCTTGAGGGGCTGAGATTCCCCCTCGACCTACTGGAAGGCACGCCGCGCAGGAGGGGAACCAACCTTGAGCAGGACACCTGCGGGAAGGCCCTCCTCCGGGCCTGCGAGCGGGCGAGCCCGGGGCCCGAGGCCCGAGGCCCATCGGCTGGCCCAGGCTACAGCCCACGTTCGCCAACCACCTGCAGATGAGAGGGCACTGTCCGGGCGCTCGAGGGACACACGGACCGGGCTGGGAGGAATTTCCCAGTAAAGTCCGTGGGTTAAGAATGCACGAGCCGGGGATCGAACCCGAGGCACGGCGGTAGGAAACCTCAAGCAGGACGCGCCCTTACCCGCTATCGCCTTGATTTCTCTCGGGTTCTCCCTCCAGCCCCGTCCCATCCTGTCCCACCTGGTTCCGCCTGATTCCGCGCCGGAGGGGCACATACGGGGCACATGGCCATCCCATCGCAGCGCCAGCGACTGCTTCAAGGGCTCGTCGATCTACTGAGGCTATGGCCAGCCTTAAGGCCCCTGGAGAGGTACTCCACAGCGCCGCGTACACCCGCCGTGAAGGGCTAGACGGAGAACAATCGGATGGCGCAGGCTTTCCGTCTCCCCCAGCAAGAGTCCATCCAGCCACCATCATGGAGCGTCCCACCCCTACCCACGTTGGCCCGTACCGGCTACTGCGCTTGATAGGCAGTGGTGGAATGGGCCAGGTCTTCGCCGCCGTCCACGAGAACATGGGACAGGAGGTAGCCCTCAAGCTCCTGTTGCCCGATCCGGAAGGCGACCCCCAGCGCGTAGCACGCTTCCTCCAGGAGGCGCGTGCCCTAGCCGAGCTCAATCACCCAGGTGTCGTTCGGGTGTACCACTGTGATCGGACCGGGGATACGGCCTTCCTTGCCATGGAGCTCCTCCACGGCCAGTCCCTGCGCGAGTGGATGCACGGCCAGACCGGTCCTGTCTCTCTCTCGTCCGCACTCATCCTCTGCAGGCAGATTGCATCCGTGATGGCGGACGTCCACGCCCGGAACATCGTCCACCGGGATCTGAAACCGGAGAACGTCTTCCTCTGCCCCGAGACGGCGGCTCCCCTGGGCTACCGGGTGAAGCTGCTCGACTTCGGCATTGCCAAGCTTCCCCCCATTGCGGACGGAGTACTGGCCGCCACCCAGGTCCACACCCACGCGTCGACTTTGCTCGGCACATACACCTATATGGCCCCGGAGCAGCTCAACCCCTCATCCGTGGATGGTCGTGCGGATGTCTACTCGTTGGGGGTGCTGCTCTTCGAACTGCTCACGGGCCACGCGCCCTTTGTCGCTGACGACCCAGTAAAGCTCCTGACGGCCCATCAGCACGAGACGCCACCCTCCCTGAAGCAGTGGGTGCCCACGCTCCCGGCAGCCTTCTGTGCCTTCGTGGATACCATGCTCGCCAAGACACCCGGGGCGCGGCCCACGATGCCACGTTGCCGGGAGGTGCTCGCCATCTCCTGGGAGCATGTGAAGGAGGGCTGTCCTGTCCCCGGGCTGGCTCCGTTCACGGAGGAAGCAGCGGAGCTGTTCTTTGGCCGCAAGGAGGAGACACGAGCGCTGTTGGAGCTGCTCGGCGAGGCTCGCGTCGGCAGGAGGCGCTGGGTGCAGGTGGAAGGGCTCAGTGGAGTGGGCAAGTCATCCTTGCTCCGAGCCGGGGTGCTGCCTCGGCTCCAGGAGTCCCAGGAGCCGGGGGAAGCGCGGTGGATCATAGCCACCATGCGCAGCATGGAGGCACCGGCGCGCAACCTCGCCCGGGCGCTGACCGATGCTTATGCGAATGCGGGGGCCGAGAAGATGTCGGAGGAGCAGGTGGAGCGCGCGCTGACGGCCAGTCCGGAGGCGCTCCGGGACTTCGTCACCTCGCACACTCCCCAGGGTTCCCTGCTCCTGCTGGTGATCGATCCCATGGAGGAGCTGTTCACGCTCGACGCGGATGTCCGCGACTGGCTGGATGCGCGGCTGGCTGCCGCACTAGCCGCGCCCGAGTGCCCGCTCCGGCTGCTCACGAGCCTGCGCAGCGACTTCCTCCACCGGCTGAAGCAACTGCCGGGCTTGGCGCACCAGTTCCATGGCGCCGCGCGCTATCCCGTGCTGCCTATGGAGGAGGAAGCGCTAGCGCAGGTCATCCAGGGCCTAGCCCGACATGCGGGGCTGCCGCTCGGCAGGGGGCTGGCAGAACGAATGGTGCGTGACACCCAGGGTGAGGGTGGACGGCTGCCGCTGCTGGGGCATGCGCTACGGGAGCTGTGGACACTCAGCGCGGGCAAGCCACTCACGCTCGAGCACTATGAGCGCATCGGCGGGGTAGGTGGAGCGCTCGCGCGGCAAGCCGAGGGGCTGCTGGAGAGCCTGGGGGCTGAAGGCAAAGAGCGCGCCCGGTGCCTGCTGTTGGAGTTGGTGCAGGTGGGCCGCGGTGTGCCGGACACACGACGCCCGCGATCTCGGGAGCAGGTGCTCTCAGCCGCGGGCGGTGACGAGCTGGCAGAGCAGGTACTGCTGCGGCTGACGGGGATGCGTACGGGGAACGACTCCGAGGCACAGCAGGGACTGCGGCTCGTCCTGCTGTCTGCCGAGGCAGAGCCTTCGCGCCAACGAGTGGAGCTGGTCCACGAGACATTGCTCCACAAGGTGCCGTCCCTGGCCGAGTGGATCGAGCAGGACCGGCCGCTGCTGGAGCGGCAGGCGGATCTCGAGGCCATCGCGCTGGTCTGGGAGCAGAGGCAGTGCCCGACGGAGGGGTTGCCCACGGGTACCCTGCTCCAGCACTACCGGGGCGCAATGGACGCTCCGCAGGGCGGTGGCTCACTGGCACGAAAGCTCAGCTCCCGCGAGGCTCGCTTCCTCCAGGCGGCCGAGCGGCTGGAGCGGCAGCGCGCATGGGCCCAGCGGGCGCGCATGGCCACCGCCGCCATTGCGGCGGGGCTGCTCATCGTTTTCTTCACGGGACGTATTGAGCAGGAGCGGCTTGCCATGCAGGCGCTCCATCGGAGCCTCGACGTTCTTGAGAGCTTCGTGGGGGGCCTGGACTGGGAGTTCAGCCGCGCGCCCTACACGCTGGAAGCGCGGCGACGAATGCTTCAGATCTTCGAAAAAACCTTGAATTCCCTGTCCGAGCACGAGCGTCAGGATCCCAAGGCTCAGCTGACTCGCATCCGCCTTCGCCACAGACAATCGGACCTCGCCTTCCACGATGATACGCTTGCAGAGGCAGACGGTTTCCTGCGGGCTGCACGAGAACAACTGGATGCAGGACTCACGCTCCACTCAGAGGACGGAGAGTGGCAGAAGGAACTGGCACTCAATCATTCAAAGCGTGGCAAGGTGGCACTGGCGCGAGGCGATACCCATGGTGCCAGCGCTCACTTCACCCAGGCGCTGAAACTGCTAGACCACCCTGGCGTGAAGACTAAGGACTCAGTAGATGACCGACGCACCAAGGCTGTAAGCCACTCCGAGTGGGCCGAGTTGCAGTTCCAGCTTGGACACACGGATGATGCTGCTCAAGCGTATGAGAGCGCCATCCGCCTGCACCAAGAAAATCAGAACGGCAAAGAAGACCACTACAACCGGTATCTCCTCGCGGAGGCGTTAAGTAACCGTGGAGAGGTCGTCCTCAGTGCGGGCAAAGGGGACGATAAATTGGACGTTGCGGAGCGCTACCTCGAGCAGGCCTTCGATCTGGGGCAAGACTGTGTCAAGGCGAAGCCTGGCAATCAGGTCTATCGCTTGTCTCTTGCCTTGACACTTGTCAGGCTCGGGAGGTTGCGGGACGCACAAAAGAGGACTGAACTTGCGGACCAGCATTTCAAGGAGGCGGAGACCCATGGGCGCTCGCTACGGGAGGGGGAGCCTCTCAACAAGCGCTACGCCATCGCTCTTGCCAAGGCCTTGCAGAGCCACGAGGAGTCCCTCCAGGCCCGTGGAGCACATGAGCAAGCCGAGCGCCTCCGCTCAGAGCGGTGCAAGCTGGTCAAACCATTCCGGAAAGAGGACGACGCGGATGTGCGCTTCAACCCCCTGAGCCACTCATGTCCACCGGAGGGAAAGTGAACATGGGGCCGCCGCCGGTGCCAGGAAGGTCCATCGAGGAATTGATCCGCCAGGCGCGTGCGGGGGAGGAAGGATCGCTTGAGGAGCTGATCCGCCGCTACCAGCGCAAGATGGGGATGTGGGCCGAAGAGCGCGGGTGCCTGGAGAGACCGGGCGGTGTGCGCCCCTCGGACATCTCCCAGGAGGCGGCGCTCCTGGTGTACCAGCGCTTCATCTCCTTTAAGGGGAGCTCCAAGGGCGAGTGGGACGGCTGGCTCCGGAGCATCGTCCTCCATCAAGCCGAGCAGATGCTCCGGAAGGAGGGGAGCCAGAAGCGCAGCGCTGTGGCCACCGTCCCCTTGGATGCCGATGAGGCGCTGGAAGTGCGAGCGGCGCAGCCGAGCCCAAGCCAGCACACCGCCCACAACGAGGAGCGGCGCCTAGTCTGGACGAAGCTCTTCTCACTCAAGGGAGATCAGGGTGAAGCAGTACGACTCTATTTCATTGAGGGCCTAACAAAGGCCGAGGTGGCAAAGCAGCTGGGGCGCTCCACGATCGCCGCTGTCGACTCGCTGCTGCAGCGGGGAGTGGCAGGCCTGAAGGAGAGCGCGTCTGGAGAGACGAGCTCCGCCACGGAGGCGGCCTTCCGGATCTTCCTCCGGAAGTGCGAAGCGGGCGAGGACGTCGATCCAAAGGCCTTCGTCGCGAGTTACCCGCACTGCGCCGATGAGCTCCGGGAGATGCTCCGCTGGGTGGAGCGGCTGAAGGCGCTGAAGCGCACTGGCTCCTCCTCGAAACCGAAGGGCTGACGCACCAATGATCTCTCCAGGAGACCACGCAGGCCTGTACGTCGTCGTCCGACGCGCCGCCGTGGGTGCCACCAGCCATGTGTATGAAGGGCGCCACGCCGAGAGCGGCGAACAGGTGGCGATCAAGGTGCTCAGCCCCGAGCTGTGCATCCACGCAGAGGTGGTGGCGCGGTTCATCAACGAGGCACAGGATCTCCAGCGGCTGCGGCACCCGCACTTGGTAGCAGTGCTGACCTCAGGTGTTCTTCCCCAAGGCGCGCCGTTCATGGTTCTGGAGTGGCTTCCAGCGAACCTGCACGAGGTACTCACGGAGGCAGGACGGCGCCTGCCACCCGAGGCCTGCGTGGAGATCATCCGTCAGCTGGCGGGAGCCCTGGCCGTGCTGCACGCGCACGAGATCATTCACCGCGATCTGAAGCCCGCCAATGTGCTGTTGGCACGGCGTGAAGCGGAAGCCCGGATCGTCAAGCTCGCGGATCTGGGGCTCGCCAAGCGCGGCAAGGGAGAAGGTGCACTGACTCCTGCCCTCCCCGTCTCGACGGCAGGCAGCGCACTGCTGGGGACAAGGGAATACATCGCACCAGAGCAGTGGGTCCGCTCCAAGAGTGTGGGTCCTGCAGCCGACGTCTACTCGCTGGGAGTCCTCTGGTTCGAGATGCTGACCGGGCGTGTACCCTTCAGTGACGACGCACAGCAGGATCTGATGTACCAGCACCTGTTCTTGAAACCTCCGCTGGCGCTTCTCGAGGACGTGGCCCCTGAGCCCGTACGGGACCTAGTGGCCCGCATGTTGGAGAAGGAGGCCGAGAAGCGCCTCACCCTAGGCGAACTGCTGCAACAGCTGTAGGCGGCCTGCTAGCCACCTGTCGGCGCTTCCTTGAAAAAGGAAAAAATGCACGGGGCTACGATGGGGTCCCTCGCTTTATGGCGTCCTCACAGGTGGACGAGAGAGGTGCAGCAGGAGCTGAGCGCGTAACTCAACGAGAAAAAGCACCTGGCCGCGATGGCATTTGTTCCTCATTTGCGTCCTCTTTTCTGAGGCCCCAGATGAGCACTCCAACGCACCAACCCGAGAAGCCAGTACACCCACCCCAGCGCACAGAGGCAGCTCGCCTGCCCGCTTCAGCCGATGCGTTCTCGCAGGACCAGCATCTGCGCATCGACAGCACGCTCGCCGACATCCAGCGCATGCACAGGCAGCTCTCAGACTTTCTCCGGCGCCCGGCCCTGAAGCAGCTTGCGGCACTTGCTGGGGGGGATTACTTCCTCCATGCGGAGATCTCCACCACCTCGGAGGACAGCGCCGACGGGTTCGTCTTCGACTACATCGGCAAGAGGCTGTCGTTCACCCGCCCCTTCCTGTGGGCGCTCAGCCAAGCGAAACAGCGCCTGGGGGCCACATGGGAGGAGTTCCTTCGGCTCTTCCTGCTGCACGAGGGCTACCACATCGGCCAGAGACTGACCGGCTACAGCTACCGGGGCATTGGCCGAGCGGGCTTCGTGCTCGAAGGCATCGACTACGACGCGGACACGTTCTCGATCCAAGGCTGCCTGCAATGGCGGCGCGACAAAGAGCAGGGCTACGTGAGGGACAAGGGCGAAGTGGGGGTGCTCGCCGAGATCGTCAGGACCGTGCTCGGGGGTATCTCCGCATTCGACGAGTTCGAGGGCCGCTTCCCGCTCAGGGAACTCCCCGAGCGTCGCCTGCGCCGCTACCTCATCTGGCACATGCAGCACGCGCGTGCGGCTTCCGCGCCGAAGGGGCTGCCCCTCAGAGAGTTCGGCTTGGGCAGGCGAGTCATCGTGGAAGCACCGGGGATCCCGCTGCGGGTGGAGGAGCGCAGCGGCACGCTGCGGAGCGTCGCCTTGCTCTCGGAGCTGTCCCGCGCCTCCGAGTTGGAGATCGCGATCTACACGAACAGCCGCTTGTTCAGGTCGACCCCTGGGCAGGCCCTGGAGGTGCTGGAGGCCCTGCGCGAGAACGACCTGGACAGGGTGAAGAAGGGGTTCTTCGCCCTGTTCTTCTCCATGGGTGCGCTGGCTCCCTGGCTGGAGCAATCGACGAAGCGCCCTGGCAACGCGAGCGCCGCGGCGGTCCAGAGTCCAGCTCCCAAGGCTCCGACTGCAGGAGTTCCTGCGGGCGTGATCTCCAACACCATCACGGGAGACAACGCGAACGTGTCTAGCATCGGCCACCAGACCGTCCACATGGTCGTAAGAAGACCAAATCTCACGGGAACGGAGGCCGAGTAGGGCCATGGCCGAGCATAACGATCCTGCTTCTCCAGGGGCTGCCCCCAAGGCCCAAGGCACGGGTGGCGGTGCAGCTCTGACAGAGCCTGCCACGGACGGGGCGACGACAGGTCCCGTCATCTCGAATAAAGCCGGTGGAAGCAATGCCACTTTCAATTCGATCGGCAACCAGAACAATTACCACAACAACTTCATCAACGTGCCGAAGGAGCAGTTCGACAGGCTCATGTCCTTGGCGCAGAGGGACACCGAGGCTGCCAGGCACTTCCCTCCCCCGCGTGTGGTTCGCCAGCCGCCACCGGTGGACTGGCCTGTTTCTGAAGGCCTGCGCGTACTGCCTAATCCGCTCAGCGACCTCTTGAAGGGAGGTATCGAGAAACCGCTCAACGACGCCATCACTCGCGCCGCGGATCAGCTGTTCGAGAACCATATCCTTGTGATCGAGTGTATCGACAGCGAGCTGCAATGGGCGGCGGCGGCGGAAGTCATCCAACGCGCGAAGCTCCAGACAACCCCTGTGCGGGGGCTGGTCTCCGGCAGCTCCCCCGACCCCACCGAGGCCGCCACGAGCGGAGTACCTGAGGAGGACACCGCTGACTGGACACCCGCCAACATCATCCATCCCCAGATCAAAGATGGGCCATGTGTGATGCTGCTGGTGTTGCAAGGAGATCGAGGACAGAAGCTCATCGATCGACTCTTTCAGACGGACATCAAGACGCAGGAACTCAGCAACAAGCTGAGGGAGAAAGAGAGGCATTTGATCCTCCTCCCGCGGGGTTCCGCGCTTGAGCACCTCCGGCGTGATCACTCCGAGCGAGGGTTCCTCGGCGAAGTCCTCCAGATCAGGTTCCTGGAGCTGTGGCTGCGCAGGCACTTTCCCGAGGAAGCCGCCGTGTACGCGGCAAAGCTCCAGAAATTCCTCGAGCGCGAAGGTTGGGATGGCAACGAGAAGGAGATCTACAAACGGCTTGCCGCCCCCGGGACCGGGGAAGTCGGTCGGCAACGCCTGCGGGATCTGCTCCAGAGCGGTGACCTCGATCCAGAGGCGTTGATCACGCGGGTGAGAGCTGCGCTCGATGCCACGAACGGCGCGGATGAAGCACTGCTCACGGCGGTCTTCGTTGCCACCTTTCTGCCCCAGCTCAGCCAGCACGACTTTGTCCGCGCCGTGGAGAAGCTCCTCGAGGGCCGGGAGCGCACCGAATGGAGCCTCCCTCCCGGTACTCCTGCTGACAGCAACACCCGACCGGTGCAGACCCGGATCCCACTCGCGAAGGAATGGCGGGAGAGGCTGCGTCCGATCATGAAGAACTCCCACCTGGAGCTGCAGCTGCTTCCTGATGGAAGCAGGGGCATCGACTTCCAGGGACTCGGCATGGCCTCCAAGCTGAAGTTGCTCTTCGAGGAAGCGCCGATGTTCCTCGACCAGCAGCTCGAGCGGATCCGGACGGCCGGTCTCCTGTTCGATCGAAGCGAGGCGCTCAGCCATGCGGTGATCGAGCTTGTCACGATGGCCGCCACTCAGGATCCGATCCGATACAACGCGGAGTGGCTGCTGGGGATGCTGTTCCGGATCGACCCGGAGACGCAGGACATCCCGCTCACGGAGGATACCGCCGGAATGCACCTGGAGATGCTCGGCACCCGTCATCTGGCCGGGGCGAGCAGCCTGCTCCGCCGCCTGATCAACGTCGGGCCCGCCAGCGCCTCCGGATTGAACGAGCAGCTGAGCCAACGCGACCCCTCCCTGGTGAACGCGATCTTCGAGAAGCTGTGCCGGGTGGGCTCCACGCGCGCGGCGACCTTGCTCCTGGAGTTGGCCTGGCAGCTGCGGGACGCACCGGGCTTCGATCTGTGGCACTGGATTCGCCAGGTGATCGAACGGGGGAACGACGAGCCGCGTGACAGAGCGGTGCAGGTTCTTCAGCGCAGCCTGCAGAGCGAGGCGAGCGACGCATCGGCCGACTTCGAGCGGCTCAAGTCCTGGCTGCCCAAGGAGAAGCAGGGCGGTGGCTGGGGCTCTGTGATCGCGCAGCGGATCGTCACTGGGTGGTGCATCGCCTCCATCCACTTCGCCTCGGGCGTCCGCTCCCAGAGTGTCTCCGCCGTCGAGAGCTTCCTGAAGCGATTCACGGCACGAGGTGGGACTGCCGCAATCCGCTCTCTGGTCGAGGTCCTGCTTCGCCGGGAGATCGTCAAGACCCTGTTCACCGAGCACCACGCCCACCGGGGAGAGCTGTTGGCGGTGTTCCTGCTGCCGCCAGAGAAGGACTCCTTCGAGGTCCCAGCTCTGGGAGCCTGGCTCGAGGTCGTCGTCGGAGCGTGGAACAAGACAGTGAACGAGCTGGGCTCGGACATCGACAACACCTCGTTCCCTCACTTCCTGCTCCCAGCGCTCACGCTGGCGGCGTGGTGCGAGCTGTTCGCGGATCAGGCGGACGCAGTACCCGCCATGGCGGCCGCCCTCCGCTCTACCCTCGACGAGGAGCAGCAGAGCTCTGTGCAGCTCTGGTTGGGCATCCTGGGCAAGGTGATGCTGGCCTCCGAGGCCCAGGTGCTGGAGCAGCAGCGGCTCGGCGACGCGGAGAAGGTTCAGATCCTGGACGCGATGGCCACGCGGCGCGAGCGGATCGAGCAGCTGCAGGCCGGGATGAACCCGTCAGCATTAGAGGAGTCCAGCCATGATCAAGCTTGACGAGCTGGTGCGACGTCTCGAACGGAAGGCCTATCAACCCGGCAACGCCTCGCACTTCATCTATGATCCAGCGATCGACTCGTTCCTGGAGAAGCTCCCCCTGTTCCTGACAGGAGGGCTGCAGTTCTACCATGTCACCTGCTCGCCCATGGCAAGCCCGGATGCGAAGGGCACCATTGGTCCCATCGGCGTCAAGGATCCCGCCAATGGCACGATGCTGCGCATCGAGCTCGACTACGAGGCATGGATCGCGCCGGAGCATGCCCTGGAGGTGGTCCGCGCCGTGGCTGGCGAGAACCCAGGGAAGCGACTCGAGGAGCTGGTGGTCGAAGCTGTGCAGCAATTCGCGCGTACAACCGCTGCCACGTTCTTCAGCCGGCTGCCTGGGCGTGCGGTGGACGTTGCGCGCGAGCTGGAGCTGCGGATCTCGGAGGAGTACGGCCTGAGCCTCGAGCTGAAGCTACGGCTGCTCGGTGACCCCACTTTCTCGGAGCACCCGCTGCCGCGACTCGACATTGACGTACCGGTGCACCTGGAAGACTACGCGACGGAGCTGAACATGCAGCTCGGCGTGGTCCTCTCGGTGAGTGCTCACGATCAATTCCGCGCCACAGACGCGATGAAGCGCCAGCCGCACCTGAAGGAGACCCTGCGAGCGGTCACCCGCGAGTTCTTCGTCGATGTGAAGCTGCAGCGCTTCCGTGCTGAACTCACGGGCTCGCTGCAACAGGAGCTGTGCGAGCGCCTGAAGCAGTCGCTGTCCCAGTGGTACCTGAACTTGAAGACCCTCTCGATCACCCTGCGAACCCCACTGCCGGACGTGGCTCGGTTCGCGCATGAGGAGTCAGCGTTCACAATCGAGCTCCGCGGCTACCCGCGTCCCGTCAGCCTGCGCACCCGCGTCCAGCTCGCCCTGACTGACGAGGGCAGGTACCACCGTGCAGGCGCGCCGACGCTCAAGCAATGGGTCGAGGACAGCGCCCGGCGCATTGTGCAACAGAGCCTCTTCCACGTGCGCTACTCTCAGCTCCATGCCGACCTGACCGATTGGGAGCGACTCATCCTCAAGGAGCTTCAGGAGGCCGCCGACGCCATCGGCTATGCCGTCAAAGCGCAGATCACCACTCCGGAACTCCCTGAGCACAGGTTCAAACAACCCTTTCCGCTCGTCGTCTCGGGGCAGTTCGCCACCTCGGTGGATCACGTGAAGACGGGACTCGAGCTGGTTCTGCGCTTGCAGCTGGACCAGCTGGAGTCCGTGAAGACTGAACTCAATCGGGGCGCGGACCTCGAGAAGCTCTTCCACGATGTCGTACTCGACGAGACCACCGCCTACCTGCACACGGTGTCACCGGGTTTTCTCTTCACCCGCTTCAGCCCACCGGTGGACCACACGGGCAAGCAGGTGCTCGTGCCCCAGGAGGACAAGGACAAGCGGCGGCCGGTGACGGACGAACTGTACGACCTTATCAAGAACGTGCTCGAGAGCCGCTATGGACTGAAACTGCTCACGCTCACGGTCAAGCAGGGCAAGTCAACCATCCGGGATTCCTACCTGGCGCTGACCCAGGCCATCGCGATCCCGTTCCAGGTCAATGTGCCCCTGCTGGGTCACCCCGGGTGGACCATGCATCACGGTACGTTGCAGGTGCACGGTGTCGCCGACGAGGGCTGGCCTCGCTTTCAGTCATTCCAGCCTACCCTGGAGACGGTGACCACCTTCGTCACGTCGGCAGCGAGGGATTTGTTCTCGGAGTTCCTCACGGGCAACGGAGCCATCGGCCTCACCGAGGAGCAGGCGCGCGAGCTCATCTTTGTCAGTCTGCGGAAACGGATGAGGGACAGGATCGGGCTCGATACCGCAATCGTGGCCTGGTACCGCGACCCCACCACCCGCGAGCAGGCCCTGTTCGATGCCCAGCAAGAGGCCTTGCAGCAGCAGCTCGACGACAATCGCCGGCTCCTCGGGGAACAAAGCGAATGGCAACGGGCGCGGATCGCCGAGTTGAGGCAGCAGGAGAGCACGCTGATTCTGCGGGGGAAGCATGCGGACGCCGAGAAGATACGGCGGAAGGTGGATGAACTGTGCTCCAGCTTCGGCACCTCGTTCGGGATGTCCACCACCGACCTGAGCCTCCCGCAGCAGAAGCCGAACAAGAAGCTCACGGCGGACACCCCACCCTCGACCGACACGCCACCTCTTCCCGCGGCGACGGACCCTGACCGGAACTCCAAGTCATGACCGGGCCAGGAACCGCCAGTGATCGGGAAGCCGCGCAGGGTGCCACCCCTCCTGATCTGGACGCGGCGTTTCGGGACGCGACTTCCGACAGAACGCGGTCCCATCCAGAGGGTGGCTCTCCACCTCCGAAACCACCCGCCCCGGAGCCGAGCCCGCCCATCAGCGAGCCACCGCCCACGACGCAAACCCCTGCCGGCCAGTCGCGGCAGTCCACCACGAGCCATGCGGCACGGCGCGGCCGCAGAGAGTCATGCATCGTGATCGGGCCGCCACGCGCTGGCAAGACCTGCGTGCTGGCCGCGCTCGAGCCCGCCTGCTACGCCGGCCCTCTCGACGACGACGGCCAGCTGAATCTTCGCCATGGCTTCACCGTCGACGGGCAGAGCCTGCTGTCGGGCTACACGGTCGACTGGGTCACTCGAGACGAGGATCCCCATTCTACCCTAGGCTGCACCGACTACATGCTCGAGGTCACGGTACAAGCCCGGCGCCCCGGGTTCCGCTCCTCGCAGCGCGTCACCACAATCCAATGCACTGACACTCCGGGTGACCTGCTCTTCCCCAAGCAGGGCACTCAGGTCAACGTGGACTTGCGAAACAGGCTCCTGGGGCAGGCGAAGGAAGCCTCCTCGATCATCCTCGTGCTTGATTCGACCGCGTCCTCCGCCGAGCTGGTCGAGCGGCAGCTGCGGTCAATCCTAGACAGCATCACGAGCCTCTCCGGCCCGGAGAACCCGGGGTTCTGGAGACGCCTTCTCCGTTGGATCCCGCAGCGGCCACAGGTGGGGCGGCATGTCCCCCTCGCCAGCGTGAGGTTCCTGATCCTGCTGACCCAGATCGACAAGCTCGCACACTCCGTCTCTCGGCAGCTTAGGGAGCAGGATCTCGACGTGTCTCCGCTTGCGGTGGCCAAGGCCATCGACCCGGTCGCCCTGGCTTTGGAGCTCATCGGCGAGCGCAATCTCCGCCGCATCTGGTCCGTCATGGGACGCCGGGCGCGGCTCGCGGTGGGCGTCTCGAGCGCCCGCGGATTCCTGCGAGGCTCGTCTGGCCAGACCTTCACCGAGTGGAGCGCCGGGCGCGACGCTCAGGAGCGGCTCGGCGCCTGGAGCAGCTTTGGGGTGTACGAGGCGCTCCGCTTCATCACGACGGGGCGCTGTGGCGGTCCGGTCAAACGGGTGCATGACCTGAGCGAGCTCGTCCGGGAACGGGCGCTGCCACTCGACTCTTTTCCGTTCATGAGGTGAACCCTATGCCCAAGGCGATCAACTCGACCCCGATACAGACAACCCAGCCCAAGTCCCCCCCCCACCTCCGACTGTTCGTGCACCAGACCCGGTCGCGAAGAAGCCACCTGCTCGCCCGACTCGTTCGGCTGGACACCTGGGGGCACACTCTGCTCGGCGAGCGGGTCGCCGCCGAGATGGCCGCTGCCTACCTGATCCTCGGGGTGGTCTTCGTCTTCGAGGCCGCGGCTTGGAGCCTGCTGTTCAACTATGTGCTCCACAAGGGGATATTCGCCTTTGACGCTTGGACTCTCGCCGCGATCGGCCTCGGGCTTCTCTGGGGCTGCGGCATCTTCGCGATCGACAAGGGGCTCATCACGACGGACCTTCATCGGCCAGGAGCGGCGAAGTGGTGGGCTTTCGCCGCACGGGCGCTCCTGGTGGTGGTGTCCGCGCTCATCACGGCCCAGCCTATCGAACAGCTCGTGTTCGACGCGAGCATCCATGAACGGCTGAAGGAGGAGATCCTGCGCGAGGAGGCGGTCGCCCAGGTATCTTCCGTCAAGGCGACACTGCAGGCGGCTCAGTCCACAGAGCAAAAATCGGCGGAAGACAACATCCCCAGCATCATCAAAAACCGCTACGACGATGCGAAGGCTGCACGCGATGCGGCGCTCCAGAGGCGAGAGCAGGCCGAGCGGGAGTTCATGAGCCAACAGCGGCACCTGGAGGAAGCCGAGAGATACAGGAAGTACCTGCAGGACAAGCTGGATCGCCTGCAGGCCGATCCCACGGCGCAGGACAAAGTGGAGGCCGCTCGCGAGCAGTACGAGCAGCATGTCCGAAAGGTGAGAGCCGCGAAAAAGAACCTCGGTGCTGCAGATGACGACAGGACGCTGGCCCTGAAAGCTCTCGACGACGCCGAGCGCGAGTTCACGGAGTCCTCCGTCACCTACACTCGAGAGCTCAACACCGCAAATGGAGTGAAGGCTGCTGAAACGGCGCGAATCCGAGCCGAAGCCAAACCCATGGAGAAGTTCATCAGCGATCTGCGCCGGGCAAACTATGGGGATCCCGTCACGACGCCGAGCGGCGAGCCGCTTCAATGGCGCCGGGCCGACCTGATTGAGCGAATGCACATCCTCTACCAGCTGACCCAGGGCAAGCCCCCCCGCTGGCCGACGAACGTGGAGCCCTCTCGGAAGGAAGAAGCGATCGTGCTGTTGCGGCTACCGGCGTCGGCCACGAGCGAGGTGGACGCTAACGTCTCCATGTTCTGGCCATGGCTCTTGGTACTCCTCATTGCCGCGGCCATTCCATCCCTTGCTATCTTCTTCAAGTTCACCATGAGCGAAGAGATGAAGAACTACTACTCAGTGAAGTGCCAAGCACTGGCCGGCAACCCGGATGCGGTGCTACATCAGAACGTTTGGCGGGAGAGCGCAAAGAACTGACCCCGTCCCCTTCAACAATACCTCATAGAAGAGGGAATAGGTCAGCTCTTGCACGCAGCGCCAGCCCTGGGGGGATCATGAAAGAGTTTGCGGATATACCAGCGCCCGAGGCGCTCCGGAGCGCGCAGGTTGGTGCAGGAGCAAGGGATGCGCGGACCACGAATGAGCTGGGCACTCCCCGGGACGCTTCGCTGGAGGCCGTGTGCTTCACGGCAGGCGTTGATGGCACCCCATTTGCCGCAGGAGTCACCCATGCCTATCTGGCTGCGGATCGCCCTCCTCCCGCGGTCATCGCGGGGATTTCCTCAGGAGCGCTCTCGGCGGCGGCCATGGCCGCCAGCTTCGAGGAGCTGGCCTCATGCCACGAGGAGAAGGGGCGGAATGAAGCCCGGCGCTGGCGCTGGTTCCGCTCCTATCTGGACGCTCTGGCGAACCGGCCCCTGGATGTCTTCTGGCGGGGCCTCCCCAGCTTCGCCGAGTTCTCGACCCTGGGAGGCCGCCTACGCCCATTGCCCGACCCAGCGATCCCGCAGGACTCTTTCCTCAAGGAAGCCGAGCGTGATGCGTTGAAGCGCCGGTTCCTGCTCCAGCACCTCGGGCAGTGGATCTGCCACCTCCCGCTCAAGATGAAGGACATAGCGGGGCTGTTCGTCAATAGCGCCGTAGCCCGGGAGCGCAACATTGGCACATGGTGGGAGCGTTGCATGGCCACGGCGAGGTTCCTGGGACTCGCGGTCTTGAGCGTCCTGCAGTTCCTCCTGCACCTCGTCGTCACCCCTCAGTTCCTCAACCAGGCGCACTACCTGCAGCCCACGAAGTCGGGAAAGCGAAGGAGCCCGCGGCTGCGCCCGCTGTTTGGCTGGCGTGGCTGGCTGGGATCCACGGTGATCTTTGTCCTGCTCCTCACGTGGTTCGTCACCCTGATCGGGCTGGGACTGGGCATGGTGCTAGGGGGACTCCATTCTTTCTCCCTGCCTCGCTGGCCAGCCATGGCCCGGTGGATCCCGGATATGGACGTGCTCCAGTGCCTAAAGCTCGGAGCCATCATTGCGGCGGCTCCAGTGGCCGTTGGCCTGCTGGTGAGCATGCTGCGCCCGCTCACGACCTGGTTGGCTCAGCAGCACCGCCTTAGGCCGCTCGCATGGCTGGCACAGAAGGCCGTGGATTTCTTCTCGAAGGGAAACTCCGCGCTCGTGGAGTACCTCATCGAGCGAACGGGCATCACCCGCGCCCTCCTCTCCGACTTCTACCTCCTCCATTTCCTGGCGCATCTCTTCGCGGATGGGGGCAGACGGACAAGGACCATTGGCTCGTTCAAGCACTCCCAGCTCCTGTTGGTTGCCGCTCCACTGCAGACAATTCCCAGGAAGCCCGACCAAGCCAACGATGCGAAAGCGCCTGGGGGTCAGCCGCGCGGTAGCAAGACCCACCAGCTCTGGGCAGCTCCCGGCACGGACTTGATCGCAGCCCTACGGGCCTCACTCGCGCTGCCGGGCCTGTTTGAACCGATTCGGCTCTCTCAGGAGCGGTTCTCGAAAGCATGGCAGGGCGCCCAGTCGATTGACTTCTCGCGCATCACCCAGGCCGACCTAGTGGACGGCGCCGTAATCCGGAACAACCCGCTGCCGGCCCTCTTCACGTTCCTGGATCCACGCCAGAAGGACCAGGGCTCGAAGCTGGGCGATGAGATCGAGCGAGCGAACACACCGGAACGCCCGGGGATCCATGTCGTCTACAGCATCGCCGTGGACAAGCGCGAGCTAGGCGAGGCCGCCTCACGAGAAGGTTTTCCGGACATCGTTGAGGCGGCCCAGAAGAGCCTGCGCCTGGCGCGCCGGTGTGACACGGAGTTGGAGGTCATCCAGACCAACTTCATGTCGGGGCTCGAGAAAACCATCCGCGACTTGCAGCCCCAACAGGGCGCCGCGATGCAGCCCCTCCGCTGCATCTACGCGGACGAGATCGCCCCCGCCTCGCACGAGCCCTTCCAGAACCAGGTGGCGCCCACGCGGGATGAGGTCCTCCGCCTGACGGCGGAAGGATGTCGGCGCACGCTTGGCCGACTGTACGCGCGGGAGATCCTGACCCACCCCCAGGGAAAGGATACTGGCAAGCTCCAATGCAAAATGCTGCTCTCAGCAGTAGCGAAGCGCCGCGAGCAAGCCATCTCTCAGGCTCAGCGCGGCGGGTGTGCGGAGGTCTGCGGGCACTGCACCCATGAAGTGGAGGTTCCCCAGGAGCTGCAACGCGCACAGCGTAAAGAGGCCACGCAACCTCGGGAGAGTGCGCTCCCCTTCCGGGCAGACCACTTCCCGCAGCTGCGGAGAGACAGGCCCCGCGTCGTCCTCGTGACGAGCGGAGGCGTGTTCCGGGGCGCCTTCCACGTCGGGTTGGCAGGGGCGCTCCTGGAGATCGGTTTGCAGCCTGATCTCATCGTCGGTGCCTCGGTGGGCACGCTCATAGGAGCGGTGACGGGCGCGCTCTTCCATCTGGAGGAAACGAAGGCGCGAAAGCGCCTGCAGCAGCTGGCGAAGATCTTCCTGGAGGTGGACCAGCAGGTGACGCATACGCGCTCGCTGTTGAGCGCTGTGCGGACCCTCGCCTTACGGGCTACAGCGGTGAACCTCTCGCCACGTGAGGTGATCTGGATGCTGCAGCGGGGAGCCCGAGAGGATGCCGGCTTCGCAGCCGTGGGGGCGCCTCCCGCGCTGCTCGACGCTCTCGCCGACATGTTCCTATTCCCTCACCGGGAGACGGCAGAGATGGCGTCGAGCTTCGTGACAGGGAAGTTCGCTGAGGCCCTTCGCCAGTTCCTGCATCTGCTCCGCCAGGAGACGCTGCCTCGGCTCGATGTCCGTGAAGCCTTGCTGGGCACTTCCTTGTTGGAGCTGCGCGCCCGAGAGCTGCTCGATCTCTCCGACGAGGCAGCAGCTCTGTCGACGCACCTCGAGCCGGATTGGTGGACGCTCGGCTCGGGTGGACAACCTTTCATGGGGCCGCCGGGGGACCCGAAGCGCAGGCACATTGCCTTCTTCGGGACGGCGACCGATCTCTGGACCGAGAGCCTGAAGCTGCTGGGAGGTGAAGCACCAGAAGATGAGCCGTATGACATCGTCGAAGCGGCGCTCGCCTCAAGCGCCTTCCCGGCGATCTTCTCCCCGCGGCGGGAGAGCCAGATCCGCCCGGGCGTCGGCCGCTCCGATGTCGTCTTCGCAGATGGAGGGATGTTCGACAACCTGCCCTTCATCCCGGCGATCAATGTCCTGCGCTCTGTTCAGCTGGATGAGTTGAAGCCCTGGGAGAACAGGGAGAAGGTCCCGGACGCGAAGCTCATCCAGTCCCTGGAGGACCGCAGAGACAATCCAGACCTCTTCATCGTTGGGGCGCTCAACGTGAACCCGGAGGAGACGGACGCGGCGCCTGTGCCTTACCAGCACCTGCCAGCCATCTTCGCGCGAGCGGGTTCCCTTCGTGACAACGTGAAGATCCGGACCTTCCAGCGCGCCTCGCGAGCCGTGGACCGTCAGATCCAGCGGCTGGTCGAGGCCGCGAAGCAAGGGGGCCGCATGGACAGTTCCCAACGCCAGCTCATTGCTGGCGTCGTCAACTCCGCCATCCTTCCGGTGTTCCCCACCTCGCGGGATCACCTAAACCCAACCTTTGCCTTCACACCGAGCACGGGCTTCGCTCCAGAGCGCGTCGGCCGGTCCATCGGAGACGGCTGCTATCAGACGCTGCGGACCCTGGCCCTGGAGCAAGCTGGGCTGCCGCAAGAGGACCAGCGCACCCGAGCCCTCAGGGCCGTGCGGAACGCGGGAAAGCTCAAGGACCTCCGTCGCCGGACCGAGAGAGAGGACCCACGTGCCGAAAATCGCATGAATGCATTCCTGTGCCCCTTCTTCGAAAAAGTCTCTGACTCAGGCCAAGGGGAGAGATTCGAGTGTCCGTTCGTGGAGGAGAAGAAGCAGAAAGCCGCGAACCTCATCTTTCGTCAGTGCATTTCCGACCCGATGCACGGATGAGGCGTTACCTCCTCTTCCGGCACATGGGGTGCTGCTGACCCAGGGGCTTTGAAAAAAAGGAGGCGACCATGCGATGGATCTTTTCGCGAATGGCATCTCTGGAGATGAGGGACTGGACTCTCCATGAGTGAACCGAACGACGCGCTGCCCAAAGGACTTATTCTTCTCTCCCAGCCTGAGCAACTCCGCACCGCGCATCAGGAGATGCTCGATGCGCTGCCCGAGGCCTACCGTGGGCTTCCCCACATCCTCGTCGACTTGGACATGTCCGAGGAGTCGCAGCAGGCAATCCGCTCTCTGGATTGGAGTGCCGTACAGCACACGATGGAGGAGTTGTTCCGTTCGAAGCTCGCTCCCCTCAAGAAGCAACATCCCGACTACCGGATCATCTACTTCGGCTCCTCACCCGTCCCGCTCGCTATCCATCTGGGCTTCTTGATCAACACTTGGCAGCAGGTGGAGGTCGTCCCGCACCACCATGGGCAGCGGATCTGGAAGTGGATCTCCGAGCCTGGGAAGCCGCCCGCCCGCCTTACTCCCGTCCAACTGCCAGAGGAGCGGGATCGGACGCCGGGAGAGGCGATCATCCGGGTTTCGACATCCCATGTCGTGGACCCCTTGATGACACGGCGCGTAGTGTCTGAACCGCTCGTGGAGATTGACATTGCACTGGAGCACCCGGCCGAAGATGCCTTCTCCCACCTGCAGGAGATGCAGAAGGTCGCTCATGCCTTCCGTGAAGCGCTGGACACTCTAGGGGATCAATTCCCTGGAGTCGACCGCATCCACTTGTTTGCGTCAGTACAGCCAGGTGTGGCGCTCCTTCTAGGAGCCCAGATCAGTCCGACGATGCATCCTCCCGTGCAAACCTATCAATATGTGCGGAACACTGAGAGCTCGGTGTATCACGTGCCTGCAGTGTTGGTGAATGGTCCGGAACGTCCGGAGCCCGTCCCTTTGGGTCCGGGGGAGAAAGAGCGGGCCAAGCGCGATCGCGAACACCTGGCGGAAGACCTCGAGCGAATGAAGGGCTTCGCGAGCCAGCCTCCCCAACACCTTTCGCAAGGGTGGCTTGCGGGGCTGTTGGCACGGCCTGACGGACATTCGGCATTTTCTCATGCTTGGTTGCACCTGCCTGCTCTGCGCGAGACGCCTCTGTCGCGGTCGACTGTGGATGTTCCCACCCACAGTGTCGAGGACAGCTTTCGCCTCGAGTCCACGCTCAATGTATGGCAACTGGACGACCATTGGCTGACCCGCCTCTCGCTGAGGTTGCCTGAAACCAAGGAGAAACAGCGGGCTCTGCGCATGCTCGTTCTGCATGAACTCGCACACCGAGGTCCTCAGGCACTCACCAGTTTCTCAAGCCGGGGCATCGGGCGATTTCCCAAGGTGCTTGAGGAGATCGACTATCACGCGGACGTCTGGGCAATGCTTCATGAACATGCGCTGACCGGGCTGCAGTCCCCTCGCGAGGTCGAAGACGTACAGCGGTTCTTCATGGATCTTATCCGGATCGCGACGAATACCATGTGGGCATTCGATGATGGGGGGCCACCGCTGCGTGAGATCCAGGTCCGTCGACTCAACCGTTACCTCATCTGGGCTTGGCAATACCTGTTGCTGGAGCGTGGCGCTGGGATGGGCCGCAGGACAACGCTCGACACGGTCCTAGCGATTCTCGCCCAGCGTCCCGTCATCGAGTTGGCCGGGCCCGATGTCCGTACACGTAGCGAGCGCATCTACTTCGCTCTCGACTCCGCACACATGAACGTGCCTGAACTCGCCATCTACCATGACGGCCGCCTCTACCGACACGGAGCGCGCTTCGACTTCTCCATCAAGGAACTGCTCGCCCATGTGCAGAAGCGCGAGAGCCAGAAGATCCTCGACGCCTTGCGCGCGGCGTTCGAGCAGACCGTCCGCTGAACTTCCTCCCTGCCTTACCGTTCAAAGGAGCTCACATGTCATTTCAACCCTTGTTCCGGCGCTTCCACGAGGCCATTCAACTGAAGCGGTTCGACGAGAACGCCGAACTCATCGAGAAGCGTGACCGCATCCTGAAGAGGCTTCGCGACAATCTGAAGGGTCCTGGCAACGTCAAGGTCACCTTCGAGCCGTTCAACCAGGGCAGCTATGCCATGGGAACGGGCATCAAGCCTCTCAACAAGGACTACGACATCGATGTCGGGATCGAACTCAACCTCGACTACCGGAGTCATGATCCCGTCGAGGTCAAAGGATGGGTCTACAAGGCCATCGAGGGCCACACCAAGGCCATCCAGTGGCGTCGGCCCTGTATCACGGTCTACTACCAGCAGGAGGGAGAGCCCGTCTATCACGTCGATCTTGCCATCATGGCCAAGGATCCCTACACAGGCGGGCTCCGCCTAGCGATCGGCAAGGAGAACTCGGCGCAAAGCCAGCGCGAGTGGCAGAACGATGATCGCAAGGGCTTCATGACGGCCGTCGAAAACCGCTTCTCCACGAGTGAAGACGCCGCACAGTTCCGTCGGGTGATCCGCTATTTGAAGCGCTGGAAGGACAAGCACTTCTCCAGCGAGGGACATGCGGCGCCCACGGGACTGAGCCTCACCGTCGCCGCGTACGAGTGGTTCCAGCCGATGGCAGACGCCACAGCTGCAGGCAAGGAGTACAACGACCTGATAGCGACCATGGCCCTGGTGCAAAAGATCCACCAACGATTCGGCCAAGCTTGGGATTCGTCTCTCTCCCGAGACGTTCCGCGACTCTCCCTCCTGTTCCCCAAGGCACCACATGATGACGTGTTCGCCCGCATGACGAATCAGCAGATGATCGAGTTCCACAAGCGCCTGGGCATCCTGGGAGGATGGCTTGAGGAGGGGCGGAAGACTCGATCCATTAGCCCACTGCGCCAGGCCTTTGGCGAGGACTTTCCTGAGCAGTGACGCTCGATGGCCGCGCCCTCAAGCGAGTGCGGAGCCGAAGCCGAGCGAGGTGGGCCCGCCGACAGCGGCAATGGGGAGGCAAGGCGGCGGAAGGAGCGAACGCTACAGCTGAATGCGTGGCCCAAGGCAGCACCGAGCATCTTGCTCACGTCCATTACTACTCGCCCGCCGCGCTCGTCTCGCGGTATCTCGCCCCCTAGCCTAACGATGGCCACGGTGTCGTGTCGGCTGTGGGTTGACCTGACGCATGTCAGGAGCGAGCCCCTCCCACTCAGCCGTCATCAATTCCCAGCCTTCACGAAAAGCTTCACGACACTGCTCCCGTGACCACATGCGCCCGCGACACTCCAGACAGAAGTTCCCATGCTTCGCAGGAGGGAGTGCAGCGTACCGAGCTGATTCAAGAAGCCGAGGAATCAGCCGTCGACGAAGTTCGGCCTGCTTCTGCCGAAGGCGCGGGATGCTTGCCACGGCTGCCTCCCATCGATCACGAACAACCACGCCTCGCACCGTGAGGTTCAGCGAGAAGAGACGATCAAGCGTCGCGGGACCAACTCCCTGCACGTGAACTTGAGTCACTAACAACTGCGGAAGCTGTAACGCGAGGAAATGGCCAAGAGTCTCACGGCAGCGCTTCTCAGGCTCAGTGACAGGCGCAGAATAATCCCCATAAGCAATGCACCGACTGCATCCCTCTGCACCACATCCAGAGCACCGAGCAGCTCCCGCGAGTGGTCCCTCAAGGCGGCTCGTGCCATCGAGGATCGCGAACGTGAACCGAAACTCCGTCGTCTCCTCAAACTTCACGATTAGCCGAAATGGCCCGACCTGTGCCTCAGCTGTGCCGGTCCGATGAAAGTCATAGTGGTCTGAAGCAGTGGGCGAAACGGCGACGGGGGCTGCGATGTTCCAGAGTCGGGACTCCGCTCCGAGACACCACGCGGCGAAGTCCCCGGCAAGTTCCGACGACAGCGGTTCCAGTGTCGTCTCGCGCCATGAGGGTGACGGAAGCGCCTCGGCGTGCCTGCGCTTGACGTGATCGAACGTTTTTCTGAACGCATCCCAAGCCCGCGCGAGTTCCTCAGTAACACGAGGAACTGTTGATTCGAAGCGAGCCGCATCACGCTGGCGACTCTGCTCAAGAAATGCAGCGTCCCACTTCGCCTTCGTGGCCGTGCGGACCCCCTCAGTCAGTGCTGGTTCGCATGCTGCGCAGACAAGCGCACGGCGGCCCAAGGGACGCACGGCCCAAGGCGCATCTGGCCATTCGTCCGCAGGAATACGAGTATAAAGGCGATAAGAGCGGCGTGGCACGAAGGCACCGCACCGCGAGCAGGGCTCCCCGGTATATGTCCCCGGTACGGCCAACGTCCCGAGATGCGGAAGCGCAACGTACAACTGACCTGGCTCAAGCTCATCAAGTACACGGCCATCCGCGTTAGGCGAGACAATGAAGACTACTGGCGCAACACTCTCTAACTGACGCTTGCGTGCCACCGTCTTCGCTGTGGGATGGGTGAGGCACTCGATGAACACGATGTTCTGGCCGTCGGTGACGAGCAGATTCGCGAACGTCCCGATCCCTTGAATGCCGATACTTCGAGGGAAGACCCGGAGCCCGGCACGTAGCGCCCGGGCGACCACCAGATGGCGCATCTCCGCATGCTGGGCCGACTCCCGGTAACCCTCGAGTTCGCCGTATGAAGCTCCCCAGCCATCCAGCCTCTTGTGCGCGACCTCATCCGCCAGCACGAACGCGAACGGTAAGGAACGGACTTCGCCCCGCGACAACAGACCCTCGCGCCGGTCGGAGTGGATCGATGGATCCAGGTCGGCAACGACCTCCGCAGACGGTTCGTTGCCGATGACGAAAGGCCCAATGTTCGTCGTGCTCGTATCTATGACACCTCGGGCAGCATCAACTTCACCGCACAGCTTTGAACTCCGCCAAGAACTCTCGGAACTGTTTCCAGGAACTCTTTGGCGCCTTTTCGCGCTCCGGACCTACCGGGTTTCTTTCAGGTGCGAGCTCGCTTCCTTCGGCATGTCCCCTCGCCCCATGGGTCCATGCAAATGGGTGAACTCTTTGTTTATGGTGTCGAGGACCAGCAACACCAGGTAGGGGCCTACAGGTTACTGCCCATTCGAAGCATCCCGAGGCCCCCTTTCAGGCCATATCAGCGAGCCCGTCTACGCACTACGCCGTCACCGCAGAAACCTGCCGGCGTAGTCCGTCGTGGCGTAGCACTCCTCTACCCAATGGGACGTGCGCCCGCACCTGTAGCAGACGTTCGGGGACCGCCCATGGAGGCGCCCATGTACCGCACGCGTTACCGCGACCAGATTCTCCGGCCGGTTGTCGCCCTTGTCCCCGTTGATGTGGTGCACCACCCGCCCGCGACGGATAGGACCTCCCAGTTGCTTCTCCATCACCCGCCGGTGGACGGACTTCTTCCGTCCATTTCTATCGGTGAAGATCTTGTAGCCGTTTCTCTGCTCAAACCACATGGTTCTCCCTCCTTTCTACGGGCCTAGCCGAACAGCCAGTCCAGGAAACCCGGCTTCTCGCGGGTGGGCACGTGCAGGTTCCGCTCGCGACGCCACCTGATGTACGAGGCGCCGTTCCGCGAGCCCTTCTCCTGGTTGCAGTCGATGCAGGCCGGGAAAAGGTTGTTCAGGTGATCGGTCCCACCATTTGCCTTCGAGACCGAATGATCGACCTGCCAGGCGCCACGCCGGCTGTACACGCCGTGGTTGCTGAACACGATCTGCTTCTCGCAGTAGCGGCAAGCCCCGTTGGTCTTCTCGAACACAGCTTCAATAATCTCGTTAGAAAGCATCGATCCTCTTCGTCTCCCACGCGACGCGTCGGGCGCCTTTCCAGCGCCTAGTTGACCGCTCGCTTCGAGTCGGCTTGACGGAGGACGTGCTTGGTGGCTAAACCACCAATGGTTGCGCAGTCCCGTCAGGCCCCTCAGGCCGAGCAGCAGTAGCCTTGAGAGGTCGGAGTTGCCGCTCCGACCTCTCCTCTTTCGCTTCAGTTCCGCTCCATCACTTCGCCGTCTTTGCCACTCCTTTCTGGCCGGGCGATGCCTTCGTCATCGACGACGGCTATTCGGCCTTCTTCGTCACTTCAGGTGGTGTTGTAGCGGGTGCTGCTGGTGCCTCGTCGTCCGAGAACAGGTGCTCAAGCAGCTTGAAGAGAGCGAAGAGCCCCCCGCCGAGCAGCAGCGCGCCTCCGAGCGTCGTCTTAAGGTCCTCGCCACCCTTCAGTCCTCGAGCCTGTTGGATCGCTGCGAGAATGCGCGCTGCGTTCGGATCAGTCTTCACCTCCTTGTCTCCTTCAGCCTCCCACCGGTAAAGCGTCGATGGATTCACGCCAAGCAGCTGCGCGAACGCGCTCGAGGTCATTCCGAGTTCGGTCCGCAGCTCCTTGATCGCGTTGCCTGTCATCAGTGCCATCTCCGTTCTCGCGTACGCCCTTGCGCACGCACTCGCATATGCAAGTGCGTAAAGTAGCAGAGCCTGAACGGCCGTCAAGTGGGTCTGCCGAGCAGCTTTAATGACGCAGCTGGTCAGGGGCCAGCTGGCAGTTTCTCCCTACCTTCACCCACCATCCTCTTCTGAGAACGGGCAACACCTCGGCAGATAGGGCTCGCGCCCCCCCCGCAGGTCCCCGGGCTCTTTCACTACGTTCGGGATGTCCCGGAACTTGGGCAGTCTCAGCCGCCGGCGTCAGCCGTGGCACTTCTTGTACTTCTTGCCCGAGCCGCAGAAGCACAGTTCGTTGCGGCCGAGTTTCCTCAGCCGTTCGGCGTGGCGCGGCTCCGCATCCGGCAAAGGAAAGCCCGGCGGCGGCAGCCACTGAGGAGGGGGCGGGTCCCGTCTCAGCTTAGCGATGAGCTGGCGTTGCCTTTGCAACTCGAGGCGGCCATTGGCAGAGAGCCCCGCCTCATATGGCGCGAGCCGTGCCATCTCGGCCTCAGCGCCTCTGAAGTCTCCGCAGTATGCCAGCGTGACAGCATACTGCGATCTCACGGGAATGACGTAGGCCGCAAGCTTGAGCCGCTGCAGGTTGGGCAGGATGTTGGTCTCGAAGACCTGCCGGGCTCCGACGTAGTCGCAGCGGCCTATGAACTCGTCTACGACGTCCTGCCCGACGCGGATCAGCGACTCCGGCGCCTGTGCGAGTTCATAGAACTTCATCGCGTGAATGCGCGCGAACGCGACATCCGCGCCGTCCGCGTTCACCGCCTTGGCGCATAGGTCCAAGCAGTCCGCGAGATGCTTGCAATGGTCGACGACATCGTCACTCCGCTTTAGCAGCGGGCGGAGTTCAGACGCATTACGGCCAAGAACGACCTGGGGCGTGAGTCCGAGCAGGTCGTAGTACTCCTGAGCCACCGCGAGCGCTTCGGACGCGGCCTTGTCGTGATCGCCGAGATGGTGGAGCGCGACCGCAGCGTTGTAGCGGAAAATGCGCTGGTAAGCCGGGGTCGCCTTGAGCGCGGCTTGGGCCTCGGTCTTGACGCGCATCGCCGCGTCTGCCCGTCCTTCGCGCGCGAGCAGCATCATTTCCTTCAGGCTGACCGCGAGCCGTTCGTCCTGGCCGAGAGCGTGGTCGGCGACCAAGCGCTTCATGCGCTCTATGTGAGGTCGGACATCGCCGCCTTCCCGCAGAGCATTGAAGACGATTCCGTCCAGAGCCCAGAAGCGCGACTCGGGATCGACGCTGTCGGATCCCGCTGCGGCGTGCAGGTGAGCCTCTATCTCCGGCCACAGACCCATCTCGTGAAAGAGTTCGTCGGTCCCGAGCTGGACGAGCGTCTTGATGTCCTCCGTTTCCGCCAAGACACGCAAGAGGAGCTTCAGCTTAGGGTAACTCCAGTCCGCCTTCAGCGATCTCCGAAGCACATCCCGGAGACTGCGGTATGCCGCAGCCTCGCTGTCGGCTCCCAGGCTCGCAAGTTGCGCTCGACCAAGGAGCCGAAAAGCGTCATGAATCTTGAGGTGGTCGCCGCCGAACACCTCTAGCACCGCCGCGGTACGCAGCCCGCGCAACAATCCCGCGACCGCTCGCACGTCGATGCCCAGTGACGCCGTCACAACGCCGACAATCTCATCGTGGGACAGGGGCACGTCGCTCAGGCTGAGCACGCCCAAGGCGTGCCGAGCGGGCCCCGACAAGGCGTCGACAGTGCGGGACAGGATCAATTCCTGGACGGTTTCGACAGAATGAGTCAGGGCGGAGAACTGAGCGCACAAAGCAGCCACGTCGCCGCCAAGCTCCGAGCGCGCTACGGCTAAAGCATTCTGCACGTAGAGTGGCAGACCACCGGTAAGGGCGAGCAGCGCCTGGCAATCAGCAAGATTGGCCCGGCAGTTCATGGAAGCCGCTTCGGCCGCTATGGCATCGGGTGACCAGCCGTGCAGAGTCTCTGGCTCGACCCCGAGCCGTCGGGCAAGTTCCAGTTGGTGCGCTCCGGGCTGGCACAACAAAACGAAGTTCAGCCCAGACGCGGCGCGCACGGCGGCTTCGACGTCGACCGGCTGCGGGTCGTGCGCGTTATCGAGCACGACAGTCAGCTTCCGGCCCTCGGAGACGAGGCGACGCGCGAGCCCCTTCAGGATCTCCAAACCAGAGGCGCCCGGCAATAGCACTTCGCCGAGCCTGCCACCTGAGGCACCGTAGATGCGCGCCGCCAAGTCACGCGCCAGACCGGACGCCAGGCTCGGCCCCGGCACCTCGCGGAGATCGTAGTAGGCGAGGTCACCCACCGTATGCAGAGCGGCCTGGGACACCCAAGCCGTTTTACCCGCGCCCGAATAGCCGGCGATCAACCGCAGTGGCGCATCTGCGAGCAAAGTTGGCTCGTCCGCTTGCGCGCGGTACACGGACGGTGGCGCCGGGAAGTCTTGCAACTGAACGACGATCTGTTCGAAGAGCCCTGTCAGTTCATCTGGACGGAATGCATGATCGGCGCGAGGTGCCGCTCCGCTGGCCGCCGCCATCACCGCCCCGGCGAGCTTCCAGACGAGCGTTTCGGGCGACAGCAGAGCATACGGCAGGCGGGCAGCGAGTTCCCGACACACGTTGAATGCATCCGCTAGGCTTGCGGGCGAGATCGGAGTGACGGGGTCACCGGACGCTGCGCTGCCGGGATAGTCGATACGAACATCTCTCGGCCAGCTCGGGTCTGCCACGCGGTTCGCGAGAGACGGCGTCAGCGGGGCGTTCGTCGCGATGACGAACACCGCCTCCTCCGGGCGCGCTCCAGATTGATGCAATCGCCTGTACGTGTCGAAGCGCTCGAGCGCAGCCTCAATGTCAGTGTTGCCGAGTGGCCCGGCGCGGAACTTCACTTGCACATAGGTCCGGCCATTCGCACGAACGATCTCGACGTCTTCGTCGCTTTCTACGATAACGGCCAACACGTCCGTGCCCGGAGTCAGCAGCAGGCTCCGGGCGGCGTACAAATGCTGGAACAGGAAACCACGGTGGACAGCCTCGATACGAGTCAGCTGAGCCGTGTCGACCACCACCGGACGGCCTTCGTCCATGCCATTCCCCCGCGCAGGATACGTTCGATGCGCCGCTGAGCGAAGCCGTAAGCGGTCGATGAAGGCAGATACCCTAACGCGCCCCTGCGCTCCCGCGCGCGTAGCCTTCGCGCGAGCACTATAGCTTCTGCCGGAGCACAAGACGAATGGGGGCCCTGTCAAAGGGGCGAGAGAGTCATCAAGCAGGGGAAGAGCCGAAGCCTGAAGAGACGAGCAGAGTAACTGCTCGCCCAGCATCGTGGCGATGGAGTATCCACTTCTCCTGAGCCTCCGGCCGGACAGCCCGATGCCACTGGAAGTTGGGCACAGGGCACACAGGATGCTGACGCAGCGTCCGCCTCACGTCTTCCTCTGGCTCGGCAGGCAACTCCCTCTCCTCGTCTCGAACGGGGCACGGCGATCAGTTACGACGAGCACCCTGCCCCTGCCCTTGCACAATCCAGCCCTCCTCCCCGGGTATAAGCCCTTGGCGGAGTTTCCTCCGCTGACGCTCGGATGACCACGACAGCAACCCGCTGGAGTTGTCCGTCGTAGCGCCCAAGCGTCGAGTCATCTCGAAGTCCCTACCCCACTCACAACCCTGCGCCCGTTGGCGCGCACCGCGCGCGCTACGCGGACTCCACGCCCTTCGTGCGCGCGCCGCATGGAGGACACCGTGAAGAAGATCATCCACGCAGTCCGGAACTGCCGCCTGTTCCGGCCGATGACGTTCGCGGAGGCAAAGTGCCTCTGCCAAACCCTCAACGAGTCCATGGCTCGCGAGCACGCGCTGGCCAAGAAGGGCGTCCACCCCTTCCTACTGCGCCTTTACGCGGTAAAGCCGCGCCTGAGCCGCGCGTGCCTGCTGCTGCACGTCCGGTTTCTCGTGGGCAGCCAGAAGGAACGGACGGACATCATCCTGGGATGCTTCGACGCGCACGTCGAGCGGATGCTCAAACCCCGCCAGAGGGCCCCGCCCGCTGGCTGACGCAGCATCAGAAATCCAAGTGCGCTGGTGGGTATCAGCCTTAGAACCTATTTCGGTAGGCGCAGAAAGCGAAGGAGCGCCGTGTTGTCGAACCGTCGAGCCTCGGGGCCTACGAGGTT
>NZ_JAHXBG010000047.1 GCF_020103725.1 Hyalangium gracile
GCTCTGCTCGTTCATCGCCTCCAGCTTGGCGCGCAGCTCCTCGGCGTTGACCACCATGGAGCGGAACTTGAGCATGTGGAACGGCTTGCCGTGCAGGCCCACCCGCTTCTGCAGGAAGAAGACGGGGCCGCGCGAGGTGACCTTGATGAGGAACGCCACCGTCAGCAGCAGCGGCGAGAGCACCAGCAGCGCACCAGCCGAGGAGATGATGTCGAACAGGCGCTTGATGGCCATCTGGTGCGGCCGGGGCGCGTGCGTCACGAAGTGCAGGTAGCCATCGGCCACCGCGTGTCCGTCCTCGGCGCGGGCCCGATCCATGCGGAACGGGTGCGCGGGGATCGCGAAGGGGATGCCGAAGCGCTCGCACAGCTTGATGGCCGCCTGCATCTCCTGCGCGTGCTTCTGCACGTTGCCGGAGATGTAGACGATGTCCACCGGCACCTGGCACAGCACCTCCTCCAGGCGCTCCACCTTGCCGAGCACGGGCCCGGGCACGGCGGACAGGGACTGCTCGCTGCTGAAGGCCAGGTAGCCGATGACGTGCCGGCGCCCCCGAGCGATCAGATCCTCGCCCGTGAGCCGGCCCATGGCGCCCACGCCCAGGATGAGCGCCTCGTCGATGGGCTCCTCGCGCACCGCGAGCCTGCGGAACACGATCTGCCGCAGCCCCACCACGCTCAGCCACAAGAGCAGCGGGAAGAAGCTCAGCGCCACCACGGGCATCCCGCCGACGATCAGCAGGCGGTCCAGGTAGAGCATGCCGGTGACGGACACCACCGTGATGGACACCAGCGCCAGGTCATCCAGCGGCGCCCGGTCCGAGAAGCGCGGGTCATACAAGCACAGCACCGTGCCCAGCAGCAGCCAGCCCAGCCCCGCCATGCCCAGCAGCAGCCACAGGTCCAGGTTGCCCAGCTGCAGCGAGTGCCCCATCAGCACCGTGGAGCCCAGCAGCGACGCCATCACCAGCGCCAGATCCACCAGCAGGTTCAGCTTGGACGCGAAGCCCGGCGCCAGGCGCCCACGCGTCACCTTGGGAGCGGGGGCGGGCTGGGGCAGCTCTCGCGCCTCCGCGCCAGCGCCGGCCGAAGAGGACGCGGCATCCGTCATGGAAGGGGACAGCTGCTGAGCGAGATGAGGGGACCGCATTACGACCTCCGAGACCCGGCGAGCCGGCCTGGAGGCGCCGTTCAGACTCACCCCCGGTCCCTCGGACTATACCGGGTTTGATGTTTATCCCCTCCAAGAAAGCTGGAATTTGGTGGTGTGACCATCTCCAGATGTCGTGATTTTGACCACTCAGGACCACAGTCCGCCCACCTGCCGGTCGCGGTCTGTCCGAGCTTGTCTGCTTGTCATACCAGTTCGCTACCGGTCCGCGACCAGGGCGCCTCCCTGGCCAGGCTGTTGCCCTGGCACCTCCCACCAGGGGGCCAACACTTCTTCGGACCTGCTTGGAGTCCGCGGTCACCTCGCCGAAGCGGATGGCACTTCGCTGTGCCCGAGGCGGCCCATCACTCGGTCCTGCGGTTGTTCCGCTCCGGGGTCTGGAGTGCCTTCTGGGCCGCCTCGCGCTCCTGTCTGGCCTGCCGCTGGGTGCGGCAGCGGCGACGCGGGATGTGGCTGCCAGTCACGGGGATGTCCTCACAGACGAGGGCGTTGTCGTCCTTGCTCGCATCCGCGACCTGCTCTTTCTTCTGCTCGCCCTGGGCCGTGGCCGCCGGAGCCTGCGGCGACGAAGAGGTGGTCGCGCACCCCAGCAGCAGTCCCAGCATCGCCAGCCCGCCAAGTCTCGTCGTCTTCACGTGGGAGTCTCCTCTCGCCTGTCCACCGGCAGCGGGGCCATGGCGCGCCCCTCCTCCCGATGTTCGCTCAGGTCATCCTGCGCCGCGAGCGGAACCCTCCGAGGCTGGCGTAGACCTCCAGGAGCGCGTCATCGCTGCGCTCCAGCCAGTGAAGGACGCGAGGTGGACCGGCTGCTCGGTGCCCTGCCCCTCCGCTCCACGGCGACGCGGCCCGGCAACACCGCGGGGGCCTCGAGGAACGAGGCGACGCTGTGGAGCGTCTCGACGGCCGCCCGCTGGACACGAGGGCTGGTGCGGGACGGGAGGAGCACGACCGCGACCACCCCGCCGATGAAGGCGCCAATGGCGGTCTCCTCCACCCGCAGGAAGAGCAGGTCCGAGGAGTAGCGCCCGAGCAGGCTGTAGAGCACGGACAGGAGCGCGGTGAACCAGAAGACCATCCACGCGTAGGAGACCCGGATCAGATAGAAGCCCAGGAAGACGCGGAGGAAGATGAGCACGAACTCGAGATGCCGGTGGCCGCTCACCGCGCTGGCGAGGACGACGCCGGCCACCACGCCGATGACGCTGCCGAGGAAGCGGTGCCACGCGCGCAGCAGGATGTCTTCTGCGGGCCGCAGCCCCTGGGCGAGGACCGCCGGTCTGGCGCGCTCGCTCTGCTGCTCCACCGCCAGCGCGGCCTCGTTCACGCGCCAGACTGCGCGCTGGAACAGCCGGGTCCGTCGGCGCTCGCTCGACACCTCCAGGGCGTCGGAGAGGTCCGCCAGCAGGAGGGTGATGGAGCGGCGGAAGGCCGCGAACGTGCGACGCAGCGTCCGAACGGAGCGATCCGGCACCAGCCAGAGCCGGACTCCATGGTAGGAGGTGACGCCCGCCACGACGACGCTGGCCGCCACCCAGGGCAGCTGCGCGACCGGCGCGTGGAAGAAGAGCGACAGGAAGAGCGTCATGAAGGCGATCATCCCCAGCGCCAGGCCGCGAGGGCCGAAGCGCTGAGCGGAGACCGCCAGGAAGATGACCACGAGGAACACGACCGCGCTGACGGCCAGGCTCACAGCGGCCAGGGTGCCCAGACACACGGCGGCCACGGAGACGGAGCACCAGGCACGGCGCCAGGCTCGGCGCCTGCCCTCCTGGCTGTCAGCGGGCGATGTCCAGCGGATCCAGCCCCCTGCCCAGCTCGAACGAGGCGCCCACGGCACCGACGACACAGGTGCTCCGCTGCAGCCCGGCCAGCTCGCGCAGGCGGAACACGGCCTCGATGCCGGTGCAGTGAGCGCCCATGAGGTGGCCGAGCTTCATCTCCTTCAGCTTGCGCCCGGTCCACGCAAGCACCTTCTCGTCCGCGCGGAACAGGTGGAGGCCGCCGATGACGGCGTGGAGGGGAGCGGGCCGCACCTGCTTCCGAGCCGCCTCGGCGATGTTGATGATGCCGGCGTGCCCACAGCCCGTCACGACGACCAGCCCCTGCTCCGTGTCGATGACGAGCGACTGGTCCTCGGGGAGGTTGTCCTCGACGAGCCCCTGAGGCGCCTGCATCTGTCCCTTGCCGCTCCAGTTGCGCTCCGGGTGGATGCGAGGCACGGGACCGGTGAGCCACACGCCAGGCGCCAGCTCCTGGGGCCCGGAGTGCTCGATGAAGCGGCCCCCAGCAGCCTCGTAGGTAGCGCGGGTGGCCACCATGGGGTTGCCCTCTCCTCCAGCCTTTCGGGGGCGGCTCCAGAAGATGCCCTGGCCGACGTGGGCCCGCGAGAGCGCGGCCGGATTCTGCCTGGCGAGCTCGGTGCGCAGGGTGACCAGTCCCCCCGTGTGGTCGTCGTGGTTGTGGCTGAGGATGACGTCGGTGACGCCGGAGAGCTCGACGCCCAGCGCCTTGGCGTTCTGGAGCACGGTGTTGGGGAAGTAGCCCGTATCGAAGAGGATCCGGTGGCCATCCGCCTCGACGACCGCGGCGAAGCCCCACTCCCCCAAGACCTGGTCGTCCGCGAGCATGGTGGAGAGCACCGTGATCTTCAGGTTCTTCACGCGGGTCCGAGGCGCCTTCGCATCGGGCGCGGCCGCGGAGGGGGCGGCCGCGGCCGGTTTGGGAGCCTCGGCGCGGGCGGCAGGAACGAGCAGTAGGGTCAGGGCTGCGCACAGCAGCAGGCGAAGCGTCCTCATGCGCCCAGGATGCGCGATCCCCGAGGCTCCAGCCAGCCCGAAGGCAGCGCCCGCGCCTCACCCGTCGCTACGGAATCAGGGGGGCGAGCGCGGGTGAGATGAGGTTGTGCTTCTCCTGCTGCAGCGTCGTCCAGTCCGCCTGGAGCAAGCCTCCGGTGTCATCGGAGTTCGGGTTGAGCGACCAGAAGGCGAAGCTCATCCGGTTGCTCTGGAGGTAGCCCGAGAGCGTCTGGAGCCACTGCCGGTCCGACTCCGTCTCCAGCTTCGTGCCGAACTCGCCCACCCAGACGGGAGCGCGGTTCTCCTTCACGAGGAAGCCCCAGGTGGCATCCCACACCCCCGGCAGGTTGGCCGGGTAGCCGGTGCTCGGCTTGTTCTGGAACCACGGCTGCCCGTACACGCTCTCCGGGTAGTCGTGCGTCGAGTACACCAGCCGCCCCGAGACGTTCAGCCGCACCGGGAAGTCCCGGGCTCCGCGCAGGTTCCCGCCCCACCAGTACCAGTTGTTGGCGTAGCTCTCGATGCCCTCGACGATGATGAGCAGGTCCGGGTTCTCGGCGAGGATGGCGTTGCCCGCGCGCTCGGCGGCGAGCCTCCAGTCCGTGTCGAGGTTGCCGTCCCCCCAGGTGGCGCGGCCGTGGGGCTCGTTGTGCAGGTCCACGCCCACCACCGTGGGATTTCCCTTGTAGCGGTGCGCGAGCATCTTCCAGTCGTCGATCCACGCCTTCTCCTCGGTGGCGCGGTTGCTTCGGTACCAGAGCTCCGACTGGCTGGAGGCATCCGGGCGGTGCCGGTCGAGCACCACGCGCAGCCCGCGCTGCCGGGCCGCGTCGATGATGCGGTCCATGACCTCCAGCGAGGTGAGCCCCTGGAGCTCCGGGTTGAGCGAGTAGCTCACGAAGGCCGGATCCGGGGACACGCCCGAGCGCAGCATCTCGTTGCTGTAGGGCAGGCGCAGCGAGTTGTAGCCCAGGGCCTTCATCTGATCGAGCAGGCTCCCCATCGAGCGCCGATCCAGGCCATAGGGCACGCGCGAGCTGCCCTCGAAGCCGAACCAGTTCAGCCCGGTGAGGCGCACCTCCTGCCCGGTGGACGTCTCGATGCGCGAGCCCACGGTGCGCAGGTAGCCCATCGCCCCGCTCGAGGTACCGCCGTCGGTCCCGCCATCGGGGCCTCCGTTCATGCCCCCATCGGGGCCCGCGTCCGCGCCTGCCCCGCTTCCCGCGTCGGCGCCTGCGTCCACGCCTCCGTCGGAGGGAGGCTCCATCGAGCTCTCCGAACACGCGGCGACACACATCACCACTCCCAAGAACAGCCCGACTCTGCTCATACGCTGCCCTCCATGCTCAACTGCGTGGGAGAACGAGCCGCGGAACACCGCCGCCAGCCCAGCTTCAGCGAGACCAGGAGGGCAGGCAGCGCGAGGAGATCCGTGGGATCCACCACGTGCGCGACAGGCCTGACAGGGGGAAGCGGGCCGCCCTCCACGAGCGCCCGGATGGCAAGGAAGGGCCACTGCAGCCCCCCCCAGCCCCCACTGCCAGCCGGCCCCCGCGACCGCCGAGAGCTTGATCGCCGAGAAGCACAGCGCCGTGAGGACGACGCAGCCCACCAGCACCTTGAGAGAGGGATGGAAGGCTCGCGCGCCGCGCGCACTCACCTGCTCCCAGAGCGCCTGGAGCACCAGGGGGAACATGGCGAGCCCCGCCACATCCGAGAGCTTCCCCGTCCACCACGAGGGCCAGCGGGCCTTCAGGTAGTGGTCGTTGAGGATGAGCACGGCCACCGCCGCCAGCACCAGCGGGTGCAGCAGCGCGCTGCTGGGAAAAGGCCTCGGCGGTGGGCTCACGGGAGCGCGCACGCGTCAGCGCTCCGACAAGGTGACATCCAGGCGCTCCCCATCGGCATTGGAAGCCTGGGCGTTCGCGATGACGCTCCAGGTCGAGCTCAAGGTGCTCTCCGAGGGAGGCTCCTGGCTGACGAGCTCCAGCTCCTGGCGTTCGAACTCGAGACGGAACGTAGCCTCGCACCGACGGGTGAAGCGACAGACTTCGATGGGCGGGTTGCCCAGGACGAGGGGATGGACCGCGTCACGGCTGTCACCGACCATCACCGCCCTCTCCGCCACGATGCGCTTGTCACGCTCGTCCACGACGCGGACACGGAACCACGGCCGGACCGCCATCTCCTTCTCGCTCAGGTTTTTCCAGCGGTGATGGACCTCGAAGCTCAGCGAGATGAGCTCGAACTCGATGTCCTCGGCGGCCACCGGCGGCGCCTCTTCCTGTTCCTCGCCGGGAGGTGGCACCGGGCTCGGCGTCGGAGCCTCCTTCGCGGTGACCTTCAGGGCTACCCGTCGCGACTCCCGGACCGAGCGCGCGGTCAGCTGGACAGCGCGGCCCTCGAAGCGGACGGGCTCCGCCGGTGAATAGGAGGACTGGCAGGCAGCCAGCAGGGGCAGGAAGCCCAGGAGCCAGGTGCGTCTGGCGACCTGGCGGCGAAGCAGGGACCAGCGGGAAGCAGGGTTCATGTTTTCTCCCAGTGGACTCCGATTCGAGACGTGGGACGGTGGCTCAGAGGGAGAGGAGCTCCACGGTGAAGCCCTCGGGCACCTTGGAGGCGTCCACGACACGCGCCGCCACCTCCACGTTCCAGGAGAGGGTGACGGACCCTTCGACGACCTGGGTCTGGAGCTCCAGCTCGAGCGGAACCTCCCACTCGCACACCTCGTTGAGCATGCAGCGGGAGAAGGAGGCGGCACGCACCTCCAGCACCTGCTGACTGACGGGATTCCTCTCGAGGATCAGCAGCTCGTCTCCGTCGCGCTCCTCCTCGCCCATGGACAGCCGCGCGTGCAGCCAGGGCCTCGCCGCGTGCTCGGGGTTCTTGGGCGTCCAGCTCGCGGAGATCCGCGCCGTCATCTCCACCTCGACGGACTTCTTGGAGGGCGGCTGCGCCCCGGAGACCCGAACCAGGAAGTGGCGTGTCACCCGGGGGGCGTCTTGCGTCGTCAGGCGCAGGAAGTCGCTCGAGTGGTGCGCGACGACCTCCGGCGACCGCTCCGTCTCGGCCGAAGCCATCACGGCGATGCACGCCACGGACAGAGCGAGGCGAGCCGCCCAACGGTGAAAGCGGGAGACTGCTGGCATCGACAGGTTCGAGGGCTCCATCGAGGACTCCGTCCCGGGCAGGCAGACGCCGGCGGTATCCGCCTGCCGGGTCGGGCCAGCAGGCGGACACCGCCATGGGCGGGCCGATCAGTCGATGCAGATGTTCCGCACGCAGCAGTTCCAACAGACGGTGCGGCTCCCGCCCGCGAGCTCACACTGGTAGACACACCGCGCCATCTCCTCCGTGATGCGAGGGGCCTCGGCCTCCGGCGCGCCGCGCGAGGCGGCGGCGGCGGCCCCCCCGATTCCCAGACCCATCAGGAAGACACTTGCGGCGATCAGCTTGCTCTTCATGTCGAGCTCCTCTCGGCAGTGAGTGCGCCCTTTGTCTGGGCGTGGACGCAACATACCGCGCGCGCCGATGAGCTGTCTCGACTGGAGACTCCTCGGCGCATCGCCGAGGAGTCAGCGGCCTCGAGAGGATGACGACCGCCTCGCTACGGACCTCGGAGGACGGTCAGCCCCTGCTCGGTGAGCACGAGCAGCATACTCGGCATCACGTTGGGTTCGTAAACGAGTTGCAAGACGCGCTGACCGGCCACCTGCCGCACCGGGGCCAGCGTCACGCCGTCCGGCTCCAGCCGCCAGAGGCCCGCCCCATTCGTGCCGATGTAGAGCGCCCCATCGTCCGTCGACTTGAGCGAGAGAATCCGATCCGTCGGCAGCCCGGCGAGCTTGGACCAGTTGCCCACGGAGCGAGACCTCGGCGTCATGGCCCAGACGCCGAACTCCGAGCTCCCCAGGTAGTAGCGACCCGCGGGGGTCTGCTCGAAGGCGCGCCAGAGATCATCCGCCGCCTGGCCGTTGAGCGCCTCGTTGAAGCTCTTGAACCTCCAGGGCGTGGGGCCCTCCCAGGTGTACTCGCGGTCCCACTCCTCGAGCCTGCCGCTCGGGATGAGCACGCCCACCATCTGCTCGTTGGCGACGAGGACGTCACCATTGCGCGCGATGCCGAGCCCGTACATGGGCGGACACTGGAGCGACTGGTTCTTCGTCCCGTCCGGGTTGGTGGTGATGAGGTACCAGCCCGGGTGACGGTGGCTGTTGTAGGTGAGCCCCTGGATGCGCGTCACGCCGTGGTTCGTGGTGACGTAGAGGTCCCCGCGATGCGGGCCGCGCGTCACGCGAGCGCAGTTGAGGATGCTGCGGTCCTCCTCGTAGTGGAAGTCGTTCGTGTTGTGGATGCCGATCTGCTTGCCCGCGTTCGACGCTCCGGTGGTGCGCCAGATGTGCTCCTCGAGCGCGACGCTCCCATCGGGCAGGAGGCGGACCGCGTCGAGGTCTCCCTTCTGGTACTCGGCGTAGCGCTCGGGCGTGTAGTTCGGCTCGCCCGGACCCGGGATGTACGTACGCTGCGAGATGCCCTCCGCGCGCTGCATCTCGGCGGCGCGATACCCCACGTAGGCGCGCCCGGCCTCGCCGCCGCAGATGACCGTGGAGCCGATGGCCAGCGAGTCCCGACCGAACGGCTGGCGCGCCTGACCGACGCCCGTCGTCCACGTCGGAGCCGTGTCGCCCGGACGCAGCACGCCGATGCGGTTGCCGTCGAGGAGCCAGAGGTTCAGCCCCTCATCCAGTCCGACGCTCTGCGGTGTGCCGACGCCAAACGTCCGCGTGTAGTCGAGCATCGCGTCCACCGGCCACGGGCCCGGCTCCGGCGGCGTGCCCTGCTCGGGCGGAGTGCCGGCATCCGGAGTGCCCGCATCGGGCGTCTCCCCCTCCCCTTCTGATGGAGAAGCCGGGGGTGTGCCGGCATCTCCCCAGGGAATGGGAGGCTCCCCCGAGGGAACTTCGGTTCCCTCCCAGGTCCCCTGCCCTTGTTCCCCCTGCAAGTCGATTGTCCTGGCCCGGTCATCGCAACCCACCGCGAGACATGAGATGACCGCGAGCCCAGCCCCCAAGGCGCCTGTACGAATACCCATCCATCCCTCCCCGATGGGACTCGTTCGCAAATCCCGGGCCGACGGCCCGAGCGGGAGCAGGGCAAGACCGACGACGCTACTGCCCCCTTGGCTGCCCCCCAGTGGAGCTTCGCGGACATGTGCTCGGAGGCAAGTGGGGACCGCCGCACAGGTTTCGTCGCGGGGGGCCTTTACGGGCGTGGCGCATCGCTCTTGAATCCCTATCTGGGCAGAGGATTTTGGAGCGGGGCTCCACGGGTGAGAGGCGAACGAATGCGGCAGGAGGCTGGCGCGAAGACAGGGCTGTTCGCCTCTGTCCTCGACGGCCACCCACACCAGGCCGAGCGCCGCGCGCGACTCCTGCGGGTGGTGCCGTTTGTCCTCGCCCTGCACCTGCTCGCCCTCGTGCTCCTCTCGAGGGAACGCACGGAGCCCGTTCGCCTTCCCGCTCGCGCGGGGGATGAGGCCGCGCCCGTCCTCACGCTCCTGGCGGCCCGGCCCGCCATTGCCTCGGCTGTGCCCGCGCCGGCCGCCGCACCCGCTCCAGCCGTCCCTCGGAGCAGGGTCGCCCGCAAGGCGCTCCCCCAGCCGAAGCCGCCACCGACGCCTGCGCCCGAGCCCACCCCACCGTCTCCTCCTGCCGAGCAGGTCCCCGCGGTCGCCGACGCAGCCTGGTCCTCGCACGACACCTCCGAAGCCACGGGCGGTGCTGTCCCCCCGGACGTCGCGCTGGACGGCGTGGCGGAAGCCGCCGTGGCGGGAGTGATGGGCGGGCTGCTGCGCGGAGTGCTCGCCAGCGGTGTGCCGCCGCCACCGCCGCCCCTGTCCCCCGAGGAGCGGGAGGAGTGGGTGGTGCGCTACATGGAGACGCTCATCCGCAGCCGGTTCATGCACGTGCGCTACCCGCACCTGGCGTCCGCGGCGGGCATCACGGGAGAGGTGCTGCTGCGCGTGTCCATCAGCGCCCAGGGCCGGCTGCTGAAGCTGGAGCTGCTCGGCCGCTGTCCGCACCCGGTGCTGTGCGACGCCGCGCAGGAGACCGTGCGCAACGCCGAGCCGTTTCCCCCGCCGCCGCCGGAGCTGGGCACCCCCTTCCTCCTGGAGCTGCCCTTCCGCTACCACCTCAACTGAGGCGCGAGCGCCACGTCCGGCTCAAGCGGCCCGGTCCGCGACGGCGACGAGCCGCTCGTGCAGGAGGAGGAGCGCCAGCGCGCAGCAGGCGAGGAGCGGGCCGATGGCCTGAAGTCCGAAGCGCTCGGTGACGAGGCCGGCGACGCTGGGCACCACGGCCACGCCCAGGGTCGCGGCACTCACCTGGAAACCGACCGCGTGCGGAGCGAGCCGCTCGCCCACGCGCCGAGGCGTCTCGGCCATGAGCCCTGGATAGATGTTGGCCAGGCAGAAGGAGAGCAGCGGCAGCGCGGCGGCCTCCAGGGGCAGCCCGGGGATGGCGAAGAGCACCGCGGAGATGAGCGCGCCCAGGGTGGCGAACCGCAGCATGCGGACCTGCCCCACCCGCTCGACGACGAAGCCCAGGACGATGCGCCCTGTGAGCAGCCCGCCCCAGTAGGCGGCGACCCAGCTTCCGGCAGCGGGCGGAGCGACGCCTCGCGCCTCGGTGAGCAGGGTATAGCTCCACTGGCCGGCGGAGACCTCGAGCCCGGTGTAGAAGAAGAAGATCACGATCTGCAGCCACACCCTGCCCTTGCGGAGGGCGGAGAGGCCGCTGACGGGAGGCTCCTCCAGCGGCACGGGCCCCACGTTGCCGGGCGCATCCACCACCACCTGCGTCGGAGGCTGTCCCGCCTCCCAGCGGCTCTTCGTGGCGAGGAAGGCGACGCCCAAGGTGGCCAGGGTGAAGCCGACCACGGCGTAGCCCACCCGCCAGGAGGCACCGCCAGCCAGAACGGCGGTCATGATGGCGGGGCCCGCCGTGGCGCCGGCGGCATACGCGGCATGGAGCCAGGACATGTGCTTCGGGCTGAAGTGGCGGGCGCCGTAGGTGTTGAGCGCGGCGTCGATGGCCCCGGAGCCGAAGCCCACGAGAGGTGTCGCCACCAGGAAGAGCAGGAAGAGGGGCGACACGGAGAAGCCGAGGACGCCCACGGCCACGAGCAGGGTGCTCCCGGCCAGGAGCAGGCCGATGCCGAGCCTCTGGATCATCCTGCCGGCGAGCATCCCCGAGATGAAATAGGAGATGGCCGTGACGGCCAGGGGCACACCGAGCAGCGCCTGGGACAGGCCGAAGTCATCCCGCAGGGACGGCCATGCAACGCCAAACAAGGCATCTGGCAGGCCGAGGCTGATGAACGCGAGATAGGCGAGAGCCAGGAGCGCGGCGGAGGAGCGTGAGTTCGAGCGAGTCACAAGGAGTCAGAGCCGAGGAGCGTCAGGATGGGAGCCCATGGCCGGGGCTCGTTGATGCCATGCGGCGGTAGCACTCCGATAGCACGGCAACTCTGACCGTTCACGGCTGAGCAACTCCGAGGACGCGGCGGGGGATGGGCAGGAAGTCGGCGATGAGAGTATTTTCGCGGTGGGCAGGCCAGCCCGAGGCGTCAGCTCCCTGCCGACGGTTGGCTGGCCCATTGGCGCCACTCCTGCGTCATCGCCTGTGTCGGGGCGGGCGGCGTCAGTCTTCACCACCAACCAAGGAGTCATGTCCCATGAGAATCACCTCTGTCGTGGCAGGTGTTGTCGCTGGCCTCACCCTGGCGTTGACGGGTTGCGGCGGCGTGGCCGAGCCCGAGCAGGAGCCCACCGTCACCGAGGAGCAGGCCGCCTCGCGGGACGTCAACCAGATGGCGATCTGTCCGCTGAAGTGGACGTGCTACGACGGCAGGTACTACAGCACGCAGGCACAGTGCACCGCGGCGTGCAGCGGCACCCCCTGCGAGCGCGAACACGCGTGTACGGGCGGCTGCATCTGCCCGTGATGCACCGATGACTCGAGCTCGCGCCGCTCATCGCGGCGCGGCGCTCAGCAAGGAAGCGGCGGGAATCACACCCGCCGCAAGCCTGGCAGGGCGCATCCAGACTCCGAGAAGCTGGGGTAAGGGGCTGGCACGAGGGCCCATCTCGCTTCGGGGGAAGGAAGCACCTGAACGCACGGAGGCGCCGTCCGAGCCCTGCCGGAAAGGCTCCGCATGGAGCTCCGGGCTTGGCTTCTTTGTTTCCCCTCCCCATCCATCTGCTGAGCAGGTCCGATCGCAGGGAGGAAGCGAACATGGCGACGCCTGGATGGTCTGGGCCGATCGAGCCCAGCACCTTGCCCCCGTACGACTCCAGCCTCATCGGCGACCAGGCGGCTTACCTGATCCCGGGTGGAGCTGGATCCACGCTGATGCAGTTCTATTGCCGTGGGGATCGCTTCTACGGCCGGGCCGCCCCCGTCAAGGCGGACGGCACCCCTGACTGGACGACAGGTTGGACCTCGCTGTCCATCGCGGAGCTTCAGCTTCCGGGCGAGGGGCCCATCAACACCTTGACCGCGTTCATCCTGCCCGGCGGGACGCTCATGCAGGCGCTCTGGCGTGGCAACAAGGGCTACTGGCGCTCCGTGGACGTCAACGGCGGGGACTGGTTCTCCCTGAACCCGGATGGCGCCTCGCACGTCGGGCTCATCCTCGAGGACGAGCGCTGGATCCCCAACTGGCAGGGCTCCGACCTCCACAACAACGACGACTACTACGCGGTGGACTGGTCGGGAGGAAACCGGGGCGATCCCGTTCGCGCCATGGCACCAGGGCTCGTGCTGTACGCGGGGCAGCATCCTGGCGGGTGGGCCGCCTACGGCAAGCAGGTCGTCGTCTGGTGCCTCCATGAGCCCGGCTTCGTGTACCGCTACGCCCATCTGGACCAGACGCAGGTGTCTCCGGGGGATATCGTTGGCTTCCACACGACGCCAGGAACGGTAGGCTCCTCGGGTACCAGCTCGGTCCACCTCCATGGCGCGCTCTACAAGAGCGTGACGCCGCAGGTGGTGGATGTGCTCGCGAACGGGGGAGCACCCAATCCCATTCCCCTGGGTCCTCCGAAGCAGCCCACTGCCTACGCCGCGCGCTTCCTGGACCGCTGCGCCTTCGTCGCGGACGTCACGATCCCGGACGGCATGCGCGTCGCTCCGGGCGCGCGGATCGAGAAGATCTGGCGCTTGCGCAACAGCGGAACGACGGACTGGGGGCAGAAGTACAAGGCGATCCGGGTCGCGGGCTCCTTTGGTCCATCGGAGGTGCCGTTGGCTCAGAAGGTCGAGCTCGGGCAGGAGAGCGACGTGCCCGCCACGATGCAGGTGCCCACCCAGCCCGGCACTCACCAGGCGACGTATCGGATTGCGCGTCTCGGGAGGACCTTTGGCGAGCCGTTCTGGGTCAAGGTCATCGTCTAGCGCATGTGTCACTACCCAAGGAGGGACGTACCCATGACACCGAGGATTGCTGCTGCCGGCTCATCCGAGTGGGACCTTCCTTTCAGCAGCCCGAGCTGGAAGAAGGAGTTCAACATCACGAACCCAGACCTGAGTGGCACGAGCGGGTGCTTCGGGGTCGAGATGAGCACACTGACCCATGCGGGCGAGGACTGGGGCGGGACGCTCGAGACGGACATCAAGGCGATAGGTAGCGGCACCGTGCTCTTTGCCCAGAACGCCGGCTATCCCGGCGCGGTGGTCGTCATCGACCATACCCTCCACTCCGGCTCGCATCTCTATTCCATGTATGGGCACCTGCGAGACCTCAAGGTCTCAGCGGGCAAGCAGGTCAGCACCGGCACCGTGCTGGGCAAGCTGTGTGACCAGGACGGCAACGTCCACCTGCACTGGGAGGTGAGACAGGTCGCCATCCCGGACTTGTGTGACAAGAACTACCCGGGGCCGGGCTATACAGGGCCCGGTACGGATGCTCGCGACCATGGCTATCTGCCTCCCTCGGGCGTGCTGAGGCTCCTGCAGGGGAGGCCCATCGACACGATGCATTCCTTTGATCGTGTGACGGGCGATGTGTCGACAGGCGGCCGTCTCGTCCAGCGGGTCGTCGCCCTGGAGGGGACCCTCGTCTTCGAGCGCTTCTTCGAGGGCGGAGGCTGGCAGCCCTGGCAGCTGCGCGCGGTGGCCGACCTCAATGTCGCGAAGTGGTACCGCATCCGCTCCATCAGCCAGGCGCCGCGGCCCTCGGGCGCGCCCAAGCGGGACCTCCTGAGCGCGGATGGAACCCAGCTCCTCGCCCAGGAGTTCGTCAACGGCGGATGGCGCTCTATCGGCACCGTCCCGGTCGCCAACCTGGGAGCTCCCAACGTGGACCACCTGATCGACTTCGAGCAGACGGGCGGCGATCTGGCGACACTCTCGCGGCTCAAGCAGACAGCGGTTCCCCAGGATGGACGAGGGCTGTACACCCGCTTCTATGAAGGGACGAGCTGGCAGTCGTGGAGCTATGTGAATCCCGAGTCCTTGCACCTCCCCGATGGCGCGCTGCGGGTACGGGCCTTCAGCCAGGGACTGGAGGGCGCGGGGCTGCCCAAGCAGGAGGTGCTGTCCTGGGATGGGCGCAAGCTCTACGGGCGCACCTTCCAGAACGGGTGGGGACCCTGGAGCCAGAAGACCGCCGTGGAGTTTGGCATCCACTATTGACCCTCCAGGCCCCCTTCCCTCTCCCCTCTGCCGGCGGGAGAGGGGGCTTGCCCCGCTGACGGGCTGCTTGTGCTGCGCACCGCCACGCGGACGCCGTCGTGCACCCTGTCCCCCGGGTAGAGGATGACGGTGTCACCCGGCGCCAGCCCGGAGTGGACGACGGCCTCGAGCCCGTTGCTCGCCGCCACCTGCACCGCCTGCTTGCGGGCCCGCCCGTCCATTGCGACGAACGCCGCCCAGGACTCCCCCTCCCGGAACAGGGCGCTCGCGGGCACCTTCACCACGTCTTCAGCCTGATGGACCAGGATGCGAGCCTCCACCCTGTAGCCGTCCCCCAGCTCCCGCCACTCCTCCGGCGGCGAGGTGAGCTCGATGAGCACGTCCACCCGCTGCTCCTCCACCCCCAGCGCGGACACCTTCGTGACGGCCGAGGGCTCCTCCAGCCGCACCCGTCCCTGAAGTACCTTCTCTCCGCCCCACTGGACGAGCTCCACCTCGTTCCCCGGGTGGATGCGCACCGCGTCGGCCGTGAGCACGTCCACCACCACCTCCAGCCGCCCCGGGTCCCCCAGCTCGAAAAGGGGCTCCCCCGCGGGGACGAAGCCCTCGCTCTGGTGCAGCACCTTCAGCACACGGCCTCGCACCGGGGAGAGCAGCTCCCATCTTTCGCGTGGCTCCCGCGTCCCTCCGCCGCCGAGCAGCGCTGCGCGCGCCTGCTGCAGCTCGTGAACCGCCCGGTGGGCATCGGCGCGTGCCGCCTCCAGCGAGCGTGTCGCCGTCTGCAGCGCCAGCTCGGCGTTCTCGCGATCCCGTCGCGCCATGGCCCCTTGCTGCTCCAGCGTGCGTGCTCGCTCCGCTTCGGCCCGCGCGAAGCGCCAGGCGGACTCCGCTGTCGCCACCACGGCTTCCGCGCTGCTCCGGGCCGCCTCCGCGGCTCCCATCCGCGCCTCCAGCTCCTGCCGCATCCGCGCATCCAGCAGGGGCGGCGCCAGCGGGCGGATGGTGGCCAGCAGCGTGCCCACATCCACCGTGTCTCCCTCCGCCACCCGGCTGCGCTCGAGGAAGCCTGTGAGCGTGGCGTTGACGGCGTAGCGCTCGCGCACGCGCGTCCTCCCGTCCTCCTCCACCACCTGGACGAAACGGCCCCGCTCCACCTTCCCCATCTCCACCCGAACCGGTGCCGGCCGCAGCAGCAGCGCCAGCCCGACGAGCACGACGATCAGCACGGCTCCTCCCACCCAGCGCCTGACTCGTGGCATGAGCTCACTCCCGCATCTTGAGTACGGCGACCAGATCCAGCCGATCCAACTTGCGCCGCACGAGCAGCGCGCTCAGCGCTCCCGAGATCGCCACCGCCGCCGCGACGAAGGCATAGGTCCTCGGGGTGATGACCAATGGAATGCGGAGCGTCTCCGGCCCCATGACGGTGATGCTGAAGGCCGCCAGCCCGTAGCCGAGCACCAGCCCCACGGGGATGCCGACCACCACCTGCAGCCCCAGCTCTCCGAGCAGCCGCCCGGAGATCTCCCGGCGGGTGAAGCCGAGCACGCGCAGGCTCGCCAGCTCCCGCTCCTTCTCCGCGAGCAGGATGCGGGCCCCGTTGTAGACGACCCCGAAGGCGATGACCGCACCGAAGGCGGTGAGGAAGCCGCTGAACACCAGCAGCACCTGGCCAAAGGTCTCGTCGAAGACGCGGAGGATGGCGTGCTTGAGGGTGACCGCGCCCACGGCGGGGGTGGCCTTCAAGCGCGCGTAGAGCGCCGCTTCTTGACGTGGGTCCACCTTCAGCCAGGCCGCGGAAAGGGTGGGCCCCTCGGCCATGAGGCGGTTGAGCGTGCGCACGTCCATGTACGCCGACAACCCCACGTACTCGTCCACCACGCCAGCCACCTCCACGGACTCCTCACGCCACGCCCCCTCCAGCACCTGCATGCGCAGGCGGTCTCCCACGCGTACGCCCAGCCCCGTCGCCAACCGCTCGGAGAGCAGCAGCCCTTCGGCGGGCAGCTCCAGGGGCCGAGGCCCGGTGCCCCAGAGCGGATGCAGCCGCGAGTGCACGGGCAGGCCGAGCAGCTCCACCCGGCGGGAGCGGTTTCCCGCGCGCAGCAGCACGGTCACCGCGCGCAGCCCCTCGACGTCCAGGACACCCGGCAGGTGCCGTAGCTCGCGCGCGGCCCGCTCTGGCACGGGCCGCGTGAAGGCGACGGTGAGATCCTCGCGCTGCGCCTGGGAGAACTGGACGTCCAGCAGGTAGCCCATGGCGTCACCCCAGAAGGCCCCCACCAGGATGATGGCGGTGGCGGCGGCCACGCCCAGCGCCGAGAGCGCCGCGCGCAGCGGGCGCCGCGCCACACTGCGCACCACCATGCGCGCCTGCGGTGAGGACAGAGTGCCCACCAGCAGGCGCTCCAGGGCGGAGGGGCGGAAAACGGGTGGCGCGGGGGGCATCATCGCCTCCGCCGGGGCGAGCCGCACCACACGCCGGGCGGCGCCCAGCGTCCCCAGCGCGGAGGCCAGCAGACTGCCCCCCACCGCCGCCAGGGGAATCCACGGGTGCAGGGTGTAGAGCGTCTCGGGGAAGTGGAAGAAGAGCGAGTACATCTCCGCCCAAGCCCGCCCCAGCACCACGCCTACGGCGATGCCGAGCAGCGCGCCCGCCAGGGTGATGATACCCATCCACTCCAGGTAGTGCAGCGCCACCTGGCCGCTGCCGTACCCCAACGCCTTGAGTGTCCCGATCCGCGTGCGCTCGGTGTGGACGAGCCGGCCCACCACGATGTGGAGGAGGAAGGCCGCGACCGCGAGGAAGATGACGGGCAGGACGGTGGCCTCGACGCGCAGCTCCTCGAGCTCGTCGTCCACGTAGCGATAGGAGGCCTGCTCCGTCCGCCCATGGGCTCCCCGCCCGCCATGGGGGGCCAGCAGCGCATCGAGCCGCCGCAGCACCTCGGGCTCCGAGGCTCCCTCGGAGAGCGCGAGCACCACGTCATTGAAGCCGCCCTTCATGTCGAAGGCGGCGGCCAACGCGTCGCGGTCCATCCACAGCACGCCGAAGTGCGCGTCATCGGGGATGAAGGCGCCCGGACGAATGGCGGCGATGTACTCGGGCGAGAGCGCCACGCCCACGATGCGCAGCCGCTGGCGCCGGCCATTGAGCAGGGCGACGAGGGAGTCTCCCGGGGTGAGCCCATGCCAGCTGGCGAAGGACTCGTTCACCAGCACCTCGTCGTTCCGGCCGGGCTCGGGGAGTCGGCCGCTGCGCACATGGAGGCGGTTGAGGAGCGGCTGGTGGCCCGCGGGGATGGAGACGAACCGGCCCACCGCGGGCTCGGGCAGTTCCTCCATGTCGAGGATGACGTCCTGGACGATGCGCGTCTCCACGGTAGCGACTCCGGGCAGCGCGGCGATGCGGCGCGCGAGCGGCTCGGGGGCGCGCTCGAGCGAGGCGAACACGTCCGAGAAGCGCGTGCGCGCGTCATAGGCACGCCGGTTCTCGCTCAGGGAGCCATAGGTGCTGAGCGAGGCGACGAAGACGGCCACGCCGCAGGCCACCACCAGCCCGATGCTCAGGGCCTGCCCCTTCATGCGCGACAAGTCGCGCACCAGCTTGCGCTCGAGCATCCTCACCAGCGGAGGTCCTCGGGCCGGAGCTTGCGCGGGTTGGGCTCGATGCTGACGATGCACCCATCGGCGATGCGGATGACCCGGTCCGCCATGCCCGCGATGGACACGTTGTGGGTGATGATGGCGGTGGTGGTGCCCAGCTCGGAGTTGATGCGCGCGAGCGTCTCGAGGACGAGCTTGCCGGTGACGTAGTCCAGCGCGCCGGTGGGCTCGTCGCACAGGAGTAGATCCGGACGCTTGGCCACCGCCCGTGCGATGGCCACCCGCTGCTGCTCACCCCCGGAGAGCTGCGAAGGGAAGTGGCCCATCCGCTGCCCCAGCCCCACGAGCTGGAGCGCCTCCTCCGGCCGCAGGGGCTGCTGGGCGAGCTCCGTCACCAGTGCCACGTTCTCGCGGGCGGTGAGGCTGGGAATGAGGTTGTAGAACTGGAAGACGAAGCCCACGTGCTCGCGCCGGTAGCGGGTGAGTTCCCGCTCGTCGGCGTGGGCGAGATCGTGATCGCGATAGGTGATTTCGCCGCGGGTGGGGACGTCGAGCCCTCCGAGAATGTTGAGGAGCGTGGACTTGCCGCTCCCCGAGGGCCCGAGCAGGACGACGAACTCGCCCGAGTACAGGTCCAGGTCCACGCCCCTCAGCGCGTGCACCTCCACCTCGCCCGTGCGGTAGACCTTGGTGAGGCCCCGCGCCACGAGTACGGCCTGCTCAGGCTTCGGAGGTGCCATGTCTCAACCCACGGCCCCCACTCTGCGGAGCGGGAGGGGCGTTCGTACATGGCACACGGGGGCAACGCAGTGTTACTCGGTGAAGGGCTCGTCGGTCATGCGCCTGGTGTGGCGAACCTGGATGGTGCCGACTGCGGCGAACTCCCCGTGCGCTGACTGCTCGTTCACTCGCCCCGCTTCTTCTTGCCCCGCGCGACCTCGGTGGCCAGGGCCTCCAGCCGTGGCGTCCAGAACGCGCGGAAACGGTCCAGCCAGGCATCCACCTCCGCCAGCGGCGCGGCGTCCATGGCGTAGAGCCGCCGGGGCCCGTCCACCCGTACCGTGGCGAAGCCGCTCTCGCGCAGCACCTTCAGGTGCTGCGAGACCGCTGACTGGGTGATGCCGAACTCGCGCTGGACCACGGCCACGATCTCGCCCGAGGCGTGCTCGCCTTCCGCCAGCAATTCGAGGATGCGGCGGCGAACCGGATCGCCAAGGACGTCGAAGGCATGCATCAGCCGCCTGTATAGAACGCCGCCGTGCGCTCGGCCATCCCACGAGCCACATCCGGAGCCTCCCCGGCCGCCACATGGGCAGCGCCCCAGGCCTCGGCGCTCGCGCGCATGAAGGACTTTGCCTCATCGGAGGCCATCCAGGCGGCGTTGGCCTCGGGGGGTACGGATTCGCCGCCCTCGATGTGGAGGCCCAGGCCCAGGAAGCCCAGGTCCCACCCCACGCCCGTGGCGCCGGGCCCGAACTGCGTCCAGAACTGGGCGACGTCCGCGGAGTGCACGATGTGCTCGAGCGTCAGCCGCGTGTCCTTGCCCTCCGGTGCCAGGCGAACGTTCACCCAGCTCATGCCGCCACCCATCTCCCAGGTGACGTTGAAGGCGTTGGGCCGGTCGCAGCGCTTGATGGTCCCGCCAGCGTTGCCCTTGAGCTGATATCGCCCGCCCACGCGCAGCTCCCCCTCGATGGGCAGGAACCAGCGCGGGATGCGCTCGGCGTTGGTGAGGGCATCCCACAAGTCCTCCGCATCGGTGTGGTAGAGGCGGCTGGCGATCACCACGCGGGCCGGCTTGCCCTCATACTCACGCTCGGCGACCTCGCGCACCTCGGCTCCAATCTTCTTGTGCAGCATGCGTGAACCTCCCATTTGCCGGAACCATTACAGTCCGCGCTTATATTAGTCCACGCTTAAATAGCACATTCATGCGACGCTCTGACGTGCCGGACTCGCGCCGCCCTGCCCTATTGTCGCGATGTCTGAGGCACCACCTCCTCCAGAGGGCTCCTCCACGCTGGTGTGCTGTTTGCAGCGCCCTGCGGTGATGCCAGAGCAGGAAAGTCTGGGGCTCCGGGTGTGGCCCCTGTTGTGGACGCGCTACCACCGCAAGCTCGCGGACCGCTCCTGGCGGAGAGCGCTGGCGCGATTCATCGAGCGGCGCCTGCACGGCAAGCTCCCGAAAGGAGCCTGGGGAATCGGCTGTGTCGTCCGGAGTTCCTACTCGGCCGAGCGGCACATGGGCCCGCACAGCGCCGTGAAGCACCACTTCGAGGTGGTGTGCGGATGGTGGCGCGGGGGGAGGCTATGGGAGCGGGAGTCCTATCGCGCCGACGTGCGCTACGTGCCCGCCAGCGGCGAGTTCCACCTGCGCTCCGAGGAGTGGCGCATGCGGGAACTCCTGCTCGTGAAGGCGAGCAGGCGGCATGTCCACCGAAGAGCGTGGCTGCAGCTCCCGCTCTGCTGAAGCCGAGGATCGCGAGCCTGCAACCGGCCGTGTGTCGGGGGACGGCGTGTGTAGACTCTCCCCATGGCGACAGACGCTGAGCTGTTTGAGCGCCTCCGCGACAGGGTGGAGGCGCTGGTCCTGGGGGGCTATGGGGAGGAGTGGAAGGTGCTCGCCTCGATCGAGGAGCTCTTGCGGTACGAGCTGAGGGAGGATCGCGAAGCGCTCGACCAGCTCCTGGAGTACGCCCGGCGCCGCTTCGAGCAGCGCCGCGAGGAGGAGGCTCGCTGGACCGAGCCGACGATGAACGACCGGATCGACCGCGCCTTCGAGGAGCTGAATCGCCAGGGCATCATCGCCTTGCAGAACGCGGGCAACACCCTGTCGGAGGGCTGGACGGAGGTGGAGGCCGCCGCGAAGCTCAGCTACGAGCTCGTCCGGGGAGCCACCTTCTTCCATGGCCAGGACGTCGAGCGGGGAGCACTGGGCGGGGGCCTCATGCTCGCCTTCGATGCCTTCGAGGACGACCCGGGGCTGCGCGACGAGGCGCGCCTCGCCATTGCCCGCGAGATCCGAGACACGCTCGCGCGCCACGGCGTTCCGACGGAGTGGAACGGACGCCCGAAGGCGCGCATCCAGATCCTCCCCTTCGAGTGGCGCAAGCACCGCGAAGTCCCTCGCAAGGAGAAAGGCACCCTCGAGCAGCGAGTGCTGAGGCGGGTGATTCAGGAGAGGGGCGTGACCGAGGAGGCGGCGGCCGCGGCCCTCGCGCGTTTCATCCTCGAAGCGGCTCGGAAGGAGTACGGCGCGGGACGCGAGCTCGAGACCGTCTACGACCCGGAACGCGGAGTCGTGGAGCTCTTCCAGGCCATCAAGGTCGTGGAGCGGCTCTCAGACGACCCGGCCGTGTCCGAGAACGAGCGGACCCTGGCCCAGCTCGGTCCGCTCGGACTCGAAGTCGAGCCCGGCGACGAGCTGGTCCTGCAGCTCTTCTATCGTCCAGACGATGTCTACGAGGCCCGCGCGCAGGACTCGCAGTATGGCTGGATCCTCGGCCTGACCACCTCCGGACGCGAGCTGCTGCCGTGGACGGCGCGAGCGCTGCGGGACGGCATCCTCCGACACCTTCCCGCTACGGACCAGGGTGCTCCCCCCACGTGAATGCGGGCAGTGCCAGGGAGCTGTGACGTGGTGATCGTCGAGGGGGGCCAGACATGGAGCGCTACGTGGACACGGGCACGAAGCTCGAGCTCCCCATGGGCTCGCGGCAAGCAAGCCTGGGAGGCAGGCGAGCATTCCGCGCTTCACCTCTGGTATGACCAGGGAGCCCATGCTCCGCCACGAGCGGGCCGTTCCTCCACTGTCCCCTCCGGTCCCAGGAGCCCTCCATGCAGGAGCGTCTGCCGCCGCCCTCCGTCGCCCCCAACGAGTGGGAGATCATCGTCGACGCCAGTCAGGCCTTCACCCTCTCGATGCCGCGCGGCTGGCGGAACCGGGCCTGGCTCCACCAAGGGGGTCCCATCCCCCACCAGCTCGCGACAGCCCAGAGCCCCGGCGGGGAGACCGCGCTGTTCCTGGGCGACCCGACAATCCCCCAGTTCATCGATCCGTCCGGGGTGACGATGTTCGGCCCGCCTCCGGGGATGGTGGTGCAGCCGTACACCTCCATTGAGCACTTCCTGCCCGGCTACGCCCAGCACCGCTTCGGCGGGCTCCCCGGCTTCCGACCCGGCGCGATGGTGCCGTCGCCGGAGCTGTTCCGGCTGGCCAGCGAGTCGGCCCAGCGCGCGGGCGCGGCGCAGGCGTGGATTACGGCCGGCCGGCTCTCCTTCTCGTTCGACGAGGGGCCGCGCCGGGTGCAGGCGCTCGTCTTCGGCGTCTGCACGGGCGTCGCGCCGCTCTGGTTCGCCGAGGTGCACGGCGTCTCCACGGTGGGCAACCCGGAGGACTTCGCCCCGGCGCTGCTGGAGATGGTGGCCTCGCGGCGGGCGACCCCGGCCATGCAGCAACGTCAGATGCAGGAGCGCGCGCGGTCGGCCGCGCAGCACCAGGCCAACATGGCGTTGATCGAGCAGGGCACCGCCAACCTCCGGGCCAACCACCAGCAGAACATGGCGAACCTGCGAGGCATGGCGGCGAGCCACCAGGCGCACATGGCGTCCCTCCACGCGAGCCACGACGCGCACAACGCGGCCTGGCAGAGCCAGCAGGCGGCCCAGTCGGCGGCCCACCAGTCGTACATGCAGGCCTCCGCCTCCGACGACTCGCACCGCCGCTTCGTCAATGCCATCGCCGAGGAGCGCACCGTGGTCGACGGCGCGGGGAACACCTACCAGGTGGCTGACGGGTACGACCGCTACTTCCGCCGCCGCTCCGACGGCGCCTGGATCGGCACCCGGGACCATCGCGACCTGAGCGGCATTCCCGGGGTGAACCCCGACGACTACGACGAGGTGAAGATCAAGGTGTAGCCGTCGCGCGCATGCGCGGGCTTCACTTCCCGGGAGTCGGGGCGTGTGCCGGCAGGATTCCCTGCCGCTTCAGCTCCTGCCAGAACGAGGCGGGGATGGGCTGACGCATCAGCTCCGCGTTCTGGCGCACGCGCTCGGCGTTCTTGGCACCGGGGATGACCGAGGCCACGACGGGATGAGCGGCGCAGAACTGCAGGGCCGCCGCCTTGATGTCCACCCCGTGCTGCCGGCACAGGGCGGCGATCCTGTCACGCGCGGCCACGAGCTGAGGGCTGGCATCCGCGTACTCGAACTTGGAGCCCCCCGCCAGCAGACCGGAGTTGAAGGGCCCTCCCACGACGACCTTCACGCCGCGCGCGGCGCAGGCGGGGAACAGCGTGTCCAGCGCCGAGAGATCGAGCAGGCTGTAGCGCCCGGCGAGCAGGAACACGTCGGGATCCGACTCCTCCAGCGCTCGCTGGCAGGCCTCCACCCGATTCACTCCGAGGCCCCAGGCGCGGATGACACGCATGGGGCGTCAGTACCCGCGCGCGCCGAGCTTCGCCATTGGATTGACGAGGCCACGTTCGGCGAATGACGCCACTCCAGGTGGAGCCTGGCGACGGCCATCTTCCGTGCGCTTTCCGTCACTCGCGCACCCCGAGAGGTCCGCGACGGAACGGTTGACCACCACGCGGGCTCTCCATTTCGTCCCCCCATCACTATCCCGAATCCGCTGCGGGAATGGACCGGGAAGGTGCGCACATGAAGAGTTCAACCAGGAGTCCGGCGGCCGAAGCGCCGCCCGCGGAGGAGAGCTCGAAGCAACGACTCTCCCTCCGGATCAACGGCGCGGAGAAGCAGCTGGAGGTGGCGCCGTGGACCACCCTGCTGGATCTGCTGCGAGAGTCGCTCGACCTGACCGGCACCAAGAAGGGCTGCGACCATGGCCAGTGCGGCGCATGCACCGTCCTGGTCGACGGCAAGCCCATCAACTCCTGTCTGACGCTCGCCCTCATGCAGGAGGGCCGCGACGTCACGACGATTGAAGGCCTCGCCAAGGGCGACACGCTCCACCCCGTCCAGCAGGCGTTCATCGACCAGGATGCGTTCCAGTGCGGCTACTGCACCCCCGGGCAGATCTGCTCCGCCGTCGGGCTGCTGGCGCAGGGCCGGCTAGAGACGGAGGCGGACATCCGCGAGCTGATGAGCGGCAATCTCTGCCGCTGTGGCGCCTATTCCAACATCCGGGCGGCCATTCAGCAGGTGAAGCAGTCGCGCAACACGGGAGAGGGACAATGAACAGGTTCTCCTATATGCGCGCCGAGAGCATCCCCGAGGCCGTGGATCGCATCTCGAAGAACCCCACGGCCCGCTTCATCGGAGGGGGAACCAACCTCCTCGACCTGATGAAGGAGCACGTCACCCGTCCCACCGAGCTGATCGGCCTCTCGCACCTGCCCCTGAAGCAGATCGAGGAGACGGCGGACGGGGGCCTGCGAATCGGCGCGCTCGTCACGAACTCGGAGGCGGCCTACCACCCGCTCGTGGAGCAGCGCTACCCGCTGCTGTCCAAGGCCATCCTTGCGGGCGCCTCGCAGCAGCTGCGCAACATGGCGACGACGGGTGGCAACCTGCTCCAGCGCACGCGCTGCTATTACTTCTACGACACGGGCACGCCCTGCAACAAACGAGAGCCCGGCTCCGGCTGCGGCGCGAAGGAGGGCTTCAACCGCATCCACGCCATCCTGGGGACGAGCGAGCAGTGCATCGCCACCCATCCGTCCGACATGTGCGTGGCGCTGGCGGCGCTGGCGGCCGTCGTCCGGGTGACGGGCAAGAACGGCGAGCGCACGATTTCCTTCGCCGAGTTCCACCGGCTCCCCGGCGACACGCCGCACCTCGACACGAACCTGCGGCCCGACGAGCTCATCACCGCCGTGGAGCTGCCCCGTGAGGGCTTCGCCAGACACCACACCTACCTCAAGGTCCGGGACCGCGCGTCCTATGCCTTCGCGCTCGTCTCGGTCGCCGCCGCGCTCGAGCTGGAAGGAGACCGGATCCAGAGCGCCCGGCTCGCGCTCGGCGGGGTGGCGCACAAGCCCTGGAGAGACCCGGAGGCCGAGGCGGCGCTGACCGGAAAGCGCCCCAGCGTGGAGACCTTCCAGTCCATGGCCCAGGCACTGCTCCGGGACGCGAAGGGCTTTGGCCACAACACCTTCAAGGTCGAGCTGGCGAAGCGATCGGTCGTCCGGGCCCTGGCGCAGGCGTCCGGGCTGGAGGGACTGTCATGAAGACACCATCTTCTCTGCTTGGACAGCCGGTCAGCCGCGTGGACGGCCGCGCCAAGGTCACGGGTGAGGCCCGGTACGCCGGAGAGTTCAACGTCCCCGGGCTCCTCTACGGACAGGTGGTGTCGAGCACCATCGCCCGGGGGCGCATCAAGAAGATCGACGCGAGCGAGGCGCTCAGGCTCCCCGGAGTGCTGCAGGTCTTCACCCACGAGAACCGGCCCCGCCTCGCGTGGTTCGACCGGAAGTACCGTGACGACGATGCCCCCTCGGGCTCGCCATTCCGGCCGCTCCATGACGAGAAGATCGTCTACAGCGGCCAGCCCGTCGCGCTGGTCGTGGCCGAGACGTTCGAGCTGGCCCGCTACGCGGCGTCGCTCGTCCGCGTCGAATACGCCTCCAAGGCTCACGAGACGGACCTGCAGGTCCAGCGCAAGGAGGCGTACGTGCCCAGGCAGGGCAAGGGCGGGTTCGAGCCGCCGCCCAAGCCCTGGGGCCATGCGGACAAGGCCCTGGAGAAGGCCCACGCGCGCATCGACGTGGAGTACGAGACCCCCGTCGAGCACCACAACCCGATGGAGCCGCACGCCTCCACGGTCATCTACGAGGACGATGGCTCGCTCACCATCTACGACAAGACGCAGGGAGTGCTGAACACACAGACGTACGTCTCGAACGTGTTCGATCTGCCCAAGGAGCAGGTCCGCGTGCGCTCGCCCTTCGTGGGCGGGGCGTTCGGCTCGGGGCTTCGGCCGCAGTATCAGCTCTTCCTGGCCGTGCTCGCGGCGCGGGAGCTGAAGCGCTCGGTGCGCGTGACGCTGTCGCGCGAGCAGATGTTCACCTTCGGCCACCGCCCCGCCACGCTGCAGCGGGTCGCGCTCGGGGCCTCGGCGGACGGTACGCTCGAGGCGCTCATCCACGAGGCCGTCTCAGAGACGTCACGCTTCGAGGACTACATCGAGGTGGTCGTCAACTGGGCCGGCATGCTCTACCGGTGCGACAACGTCCGGCTCGACTACAAGGTCGCCTCGCTGGACTGCTACACGCCCCTGGACATGCGCGCACCGGGCGCGGCCGTGGGCGTCTTCGCGCTGGAGTGCGCGATGGACGAGCTGGCCCATCGGCTGGGCATGGACCCTGTCGCGCTGCGCCTCAAGAACTACAGCGAGCGCGACCAGAACAAGGACAAGCCCTACTCGAGCAAGGAGCTGCGCGCCTGCTACCAGCAGGGGGCCGAGCGGTTCGGCTGGGCCCGGCGCTCCCCTGCTCCCCGCTCGATGCGTGAGGGCAGGCAGCTGGTGGGCTGGGGCATGGCCACCGGCATCTGGGACGCGATGCAGCAGGCCGCGAGCGCGAGGGCGGTCCTGAGCATCGATGGCAGGCTCACCGTCAGCAGCGCCACCGCGGACATCGGCACGGGCACCTATACGGTGATGACGCAGATCGCCGCCGACACGCTGGGGCTGCCCCTCCAGGACGTCACCTTCAAGCTCGGCGACTCCTCGCTGCCCATGTCGCCCATCGAGGGCGGCTCGTGGACCGTGGCGTCCGTGGGGTCGGCGGTGAAGGAGGCGTGCGAGAAGGTCCGCGAGCAGGTGTTCAAGCTCGCCCGGAAGGTGAAGGGCTCACCGCTGGCCAAGGCGAGCCTGGAGGAGGTGTCCTTCTCGGACGGGAAGGTGCGGCTGAGCGCGGACCCGTCCCAGGCGGTCTCGATCGTGGAGGCCATGAGGCACGGAGAGGTCCTCAGCATCGAGGAGCAGGTGCTGGCCACCCCGGGCGCGAAGCAGCAGGCCTACACCCGCTGCACCCACTCCGCGGTGTTCGCCGAGGTGAAGGTCGACGAGGAGCTCGGCACGGTGCGCGTCACCCGCGTCGTCAGCGCCATCGCTGGGGGCCGGATCCTGAACCCGAAGACCGCCCGCAGTCAGATCCTCGGGGCAGTCGTCTGGGGAATCGGCATGGCACTGGAGGAAGAGACTGCGCTGGATCAGAAGCTCGGTCGCTTCATGAACCACAACCTGGCGGAGTACCACGTCCCGGTGAACGCGGACGTGCACGGCATCGACGTCCTCTTCGTCGACGAGGAGGACACGATCGTCAATCCGCTCGGAGCCAAGGGACTGGGAGAGATCGGCATCGTGGGCGTGGCGGCGGCCATCGCCAACGCCGTGTTCCACGCGACGGGAAAGCGGATCCGGAGCCTGCCCGTCACGCTCGACAAGGTGCTCTGAGCCGGGCGAGGCGACGCCGGGAGGCTGACCCTCCACCAGCTCCATGGCCAGGAAGTACTCGCCATCCACCTGTCCGAAGATGACCACGGGCTTGGTGATGCCCGGAGCGGCCGTGTAGCGCGCACGGTAGGCGTGCGCCCGGCCCCCAGCACCCAGGCGCTCGAACAGCACGTACTTCCCGAAGGGAGTGCCAGGAGCCTCACGCACGGGGCGGGAGCACACCAGCGGAGGCACCCCTCACCGTCGCTCCTGGCGCATCGTCAACCTGGCGTTGACGATGGATCAACCCTTTCGCTGTCGATGCGGACGCCGACGGTCTCTATCTTGGGTGCCGTCCACCCGATGCAATCAAGTGGATCACCCCACCCACAAACACATACTCCCCGACATGTTCCAGGTTCCGCCAGGGGTTTTCCCCCATGGGCGGCAAGCACCGCCTGGGGAAGTGGCTCCCCAGGAGGCCTAGCCCGCCGATGGCCTCCGCCGCGCGCAACCGAAAACACCATTCCACAGATAATGTTTTTGTGCTGACCGAGGCAACGGGCCCGGCCCCACAGGAGATCCCCGATGACGATCAAGAGCGCTTCCTTCAAGCCCCTGGAGCGGCCCTCCGCCCCCGCCTCCGCGCCCAGCGCACCTGCGGCGAGCCCCACTCCCAAGGGCCTGACGCGGCAGGCCAACACCTTCTCGGCGACACGCTACGAGCCTCCCTCCCGTCCGCCGGTGGCGCTGGACGGCGCGCCGAGCACACTGCGCAACGAGGTGCTGGGAGATGGGAAGAGCAACTGCCTCGAGCAGGCCGCCACCCTGGCGCGCCCGAGTGACTCCGTGTTGCTCTTCCGGGACGCGAATGATGGCGTCGGCCACGCCGTGGTGCAGCGCCCCAATGGCAGCGTGGTGGATCCGAACAACCCGAGCATCACCTACCCCGATGTCGGAAGCTGGCAGGCCGCTCACCCGGAGTACCACTCGCCCGCGAAGGTGCCGGCCTCGGCCCTGAAGCAGGTGCTGTCGCTGCCACCCGGGCCCAAGCGCGACGCCGCCATCTCCGCGCTCGGACTGTCGGGCGTGGCCAACCGCCAGGTCGCCGACACCGTACAGGCGGGCCAGGGAGGCCGGAGCGAGGATGGCCCCACGACGGAGTTCGGACATGCGCTCCACTCGGCCGCCGATCCCCGGTTCGGTCCCCACGGCGTGGAGAAGGTGCAGCACATCCTCGATCAGATCCGCCAGGAGCAGACGCCTGAGCCGCTGTCCATCGCCCTCCCGAGCCCGGGCGACATCATGGTCTGGGGACCCGATGCCGGAGATGCGAACTCTCCGGACGCCGTGCTCGGCCTGGCGGACAAGGCGGGGCACATGGCCGTCGTCGAGGACGTCCGGGACAACGGGAACGGAACGGTCACCCTCCAGGTCTCCGAGCGCAACTGGAACGGAACCAACGAGGAGACGATGCGAGAGATCACCCTGGCGGTAAACCGGGAGGACGGCTCCGTGACGATGCCGGGCGGAGCGGCGCTACCGGAGGGGGTCGGCTTCATCGCGCTGAACAACCCGCGCCCTGGCCCGAACCCCACCATCCGCGGGGAAGACTTCGTGGGCAGCCAATGGCAGTCCAGCCGCTTCCAGACGGGGGATGGCTGGGTGGAGTGCATGGGCTACATCCATGACCTGTCGCCGGGGTACGGTGCCCTCATCGAGGGGTTGGCGGGCGGCCGCAATCCGTTCAACGCCGGTGACATCGTGCCCAACAGCACCACGCCCGAGGTCGGCGGGCTGATGGTCTGGGCCAACAACGCGAGCGGCAACCAGGAGGTCCCGCCGGCGTACGGCAAGGGGCACGTCGCCTACCTCGAGGACGTGCAGCGCAACTACGATCCGCCGGGAGACCCCACGGGCCGGCTCGTCTCGTACACGCTCACGATCAGCGAGGCCAACGCTCGGGGCAACAACCCGGATGAAGTCACCCTGAGGACCTTCACCGTCTCCGCGGACGCCAATGGCCAGATCCAGCTGCCCCCGGGCGTGGGCTTCTACGACACGGGGATGGTGGCCGGCGCCCCCAGCCCCGCCTCCTCTTCCGGGGGCGCTCCCTCCAGCGCCGTGGACACCACCGCGACGAGCTACACCATCCAGCCAGGCGACACCCTGGTGGCCATTGCCAACCGCATGGGTGTGAGCGTTGCAGCGATCGCGGCGGCCAACGGCATCACGGACATCCACCGCATCTACGCGGATCAGGTCCTCACGATTCCTCGCTGACCGGGCCCTGCCTCCTGGCCGTGAGCACCCGCTCAGTTCCTGTACCACTGCACCGAGTCGTACACCGCGCTCACGGGGCCTGTGTAGTTCAGCGGCCCCAGCCAGGAGACGGCCGTCAGGCTCGTCCAGATGTTCATGACGATGTGCCCGCCGCGACGAGGGAGCGTCTCCTGCGAGCCCGTCACCCTGTGCCGCAGCACCCCGTCCACGTACCATTCGATGCTGTTGGCCCTCCATTGGATGGCGTAGGTGTGGAACGCTGCGGAAGCATCGAAGCCGAGCGGAACCATGACCTCGTTCCCTCCGACGCCCTCCTTCCAGTAGTTGATCTGCATCCGCGTCGTGTCCTTGCCCAGGAACTCGATGTCGATCTCGTCGCGCGGGTAGGGGTTGTAGATGAAGAAGGAAGAGACGAGGCCACTGCCCTTGGCCGCCTTCATGCGCACTTCGTAGTACCCATAGCCGTAGCGGAGCTCGCTCTTGTATTCCGCCCCGGCATAGGGCTCCGCGGCGCACGCCAACGGGCAGCCGATGTCGTCCAGCGTGAGCGTCATCGTCCCGCCGCCAAAGCTCACGTTGGAGGCTCGCCAACCCGCATCGAAGATGCCTCCATTGGAGTACCGGTCGGACACGTTCCACAGCACCGTGTTGAAGGCATTGAAGTCATCGCTGAGGCCTCCTTTCTGCGACTGATCGATGGCGCCCTGCGCCTCGGCGTCCTCTTCCTGGGTGGAGGGAGCGCAAGCCCCCGCGATGATGAACAGCACGCCGAACACGGCAAGGTGGGAGGTTCGCATGAGCCTCTCCCTGAGCAAGCACCAGGCCAGCAGCGCTCACCTCTCTCCGGCTCCGCCAGCGTGCCCCGAGCCCTGTTGGCTCTCGCGACACCGATGCGCCGGGCAACAGCGGCGCGCGGGTTGAGCAGCGGACAGTTCTCGGAACGCGTGGGGCTCCAGCTCGGCTGCGCGTGAAAGCGCCTTCATCAAATTCCCCCCTGGCAAGAGTCCGTGAGAACCCAGACAAGGATTGACGGAGTTTTTTACAGGATTTGACGCATAAAGCCATCCATCCTTGACGCAGCAAGCCATTGAGCCGCGGCTCGGACTGTCAGGCTTTCCCCCTGATTTTCTTGTACTTCCAGTCCTGCGCCACCCGAGGGAGCGTCTTTCTGAATGCGGTTTCAAAAGAGGCTTTACTCGCGGATAAATCCCGTTTACATATCTTTTCGAAGTTTCCAGCGAGCACCGCTTGAGCTGGGAGCTTTTGACGCAGCGCAAAACACACACCTCAAAACCTCGGCAGACACAGCAGCTCCAGGGAGACCCGGAGCCAGTCGGAGACGTGCGCCTTCGGCACGGAGACACGATGGGAGGAAACGCAATGGTCAGGAAGACGGTATCAACGCTCTCCGCGTTGGCCACAGCAGCCAGTCTTGCTTTGTATCCGGGTGTCTCCTCAGCCGTGCCCGTGTCCGAAGCCAACACGACGATCTTCGGGCCTCGGGTCTACGTCTTCGACACGTCGATGCCGGCCGGCGACATCACGAACCTGGCGACCACCATCTTCAACGGGCAGGCCGCCGCTGAGTTCAGCAGCAACCGGTACGCGCTGCTCTTCAAGCCGGGCACGTACAACGTCAACTTCAACGTCGGCTTCTATACCCACGTGGCCGGCCTGGGGCAGAACCCCGGCGACGTGCACATCACCGGCGGCGTCAACGTGAACGCCGACTGGGACAACGGCAACGCCACCCGCAACTTCTGGCGCGCCCTGGAGAACTACGCCGTCACCCCGTCCAATGGTCAGACGCAGATCGCCGTCTCGCAGGCCGCCCCGCTGCGCCGTCTGCACATCCGTGGCGAGCTGCACCTGTTCGACTTCGACTCGAACTGGAACGCCGGCTGGGCCAGCGGCGGCTTCCTCGCCGACTCCATCGTGGACGGGCTCGTCGTCCCCGCCTCGCAGCAGCAGTGGTTCTCCCGCAACAGCAGCTGGGGAAGCTGGAACAACGGCGTGTGGAACATGGTGTTCCTGGGCTGCAGCAACCCGCCGGCCGGACAGTTCCCCGAGCCGCCCTACACCACCATCGCTCGGACGCCCATCATCCGGGAGAAGCCCTACCTCTACATCAGCAACGCGGGCCAGTATCAGGTGTTCGTCCCCGCGCTGCAGACGGACACGCTGGGCGTGAGCTGGGCCACCAGCTCCACGCCGGGCACCTCCATCCCCATCGATCAGTTCTACATCGCCCGTCCGGAGACCTCCACGGCCGCGGCCATCAACACCGCGCTGAGCCAGGGCAAGCACCTGCTGTTCACCCCGGGCATCTACCAGCTGAGCGAGACGATCCGCGTCAACAACGCGAACACCGTCGTGCTGGGCATCGGCATCCCCACCCTGGTGCCTACCAACGGGCAGATCGCCATGGCGATCGCCGACGTGCCGGGCGTGAAGGTGGCCGGGCTGACCTTCGACGGCGGTCCGATCAACTCGCCCACCATGCTGGAGGTCGGTCCCACGGGAGCCTCGGGCAACCACTCGGCCAACCCCACCTCGCTGCACGACATCACCGTGCGGACCGGTGGCGCCACCAACGGGCGCTATGACGTCGGCATCAAGATCAACAGCCACCACGTCATCGGCGATCACTTCTGGCTGTGGCGCGCCGACCACGGCGCGGGCGCCGCGTGGACGTCCAACGTCTCGAAGAACGGCCTGGTCGTGAACGGCAACAACGTCACGCTGTACGGCCTCTTCAACGAGCACCACAACGAGTACCAGACGCTGTGGAATGGCAACAACGGCCGCACCTACTTCTACCAGTCCGAGATTCCCTACGATCCGCCGAACCAGGCGGTGTGGATGAGCCACAACGGCACGAAGAACGGCTGGGCGTCGTACAAGGTCGCCGACCACGTGGCCAACCACGAGGCCTGGGGCCTGGGCGTGTACTCCTACTTCCGTGATGCGGCCGTGAAGCTGGAGACCGCGATCGAGGCGCCCAACACCCAGGGCATCAAGTTCCACAGCATGACGACCATCTGGCTGAACGGCGTGGCGGGCAGTGAGATCACCCACGTCATCAACGGCCAGGGCGGTCGGGTCTACGCCAACACCCCCGCGGAGGCCATGCGGCAGACCATCGCGAACTGGACGGGGACCGGCGCCGCCGACACCCAGGCGCCGAGCACGCCGGCGAGCCTGACGGCGACGGCCGTGTCCAGCAGCCAGATCAACCTGAGCTGGGGCGCGTCGACGGACAACGTGGGCGTCGCTGGCTACAACGTCTACCGCGGCGGCACGCTGGTCGGCGCTCCTGGCTCGAACTCCTACAGCGACACGGGGCTGACGGCGTCGACGGTCTACAGCTACACGGTCCGGGCGAGGGATGCGGCCGGCAACCTGTCGGCCAACAGCAACTCCGCCAGCGCCACCACGCAGCCTGGCGGTGGCACGGGCGCGCCGCTGGTGCGCACGGGCTGGACGGGCACCTCGTCTCCGGCGAGCAGCGAGCCGGTGTCGGCCCTCTTCGACGGCAACCTGGCCACGCGCTGGACCACGGGCGTGCCGATGGCCAACGGCCAGTCGCTGACCGTGGACATGCAGGGGGTGAAGACCTTCAACAAGATCGTGATGAACTCCACCGGCAGCGACCTGGACTATGCCCGGGGCTACCAGGTGTTCGTCTCGAACGACGGCACGAGCTGGGGCAGCGCGATTGCCACCGGAACGGGCACCGGCCCGGTCGTGACGGTCACCTTCACCACGCGCAACGCCCGCTACATCCGCGTGGTGCAGACCGGCTCGAACTCGTCCTGGTGGTCCATGCGTGAGTTCGACGTCTACTACTGACGAGGCGCTTCACCCCATGCAGTGAGCCGGCCCTGCTCTCGCGCAGGGCCGGAGGAGGCGAGTCCTGACGGCGTCAGGCTCGCCTCTTCGTGCATCTACCCCCCGGTATCCGAAAAGAGGGATTGGACATGAGAGCACTTGGGATCTTCTTCCTGCTGCTGACCGCCTTCCACACCGCGCACGCGCAGCCCCAGAGCGCCAAGCGAGGGCTCGGCTACGGCTACCACTCGGCGGAGGACATGCTCGCCCTCTCCCGGGGAATGAGCTGGTGGTACAACTGGTCACCGAAGCCCGACTCGGGAGCCGCGGGGGTCTACCAGTCCGCGGGCGTGGCCTTCGTCCCCATGGTCTGGGGAGGCACGCCCAATGCCGACCAGGTGGCGGCCGCCATCCCCGCGGGGGCCCAGTACCTGCTCGGGTTCAACGAGCCCAACTTCCGGAGCCAGGCGAACATGACGCCGAGCCGGGCCGCGGCCTTGTGGCCCATCCTGGAGGAGGTGGCCCGGCGCAAGAACCTGAAGCTGGTCTCGCCGGCGGTGAACTACTGCGGCGACTGCGTCTCGGAGGGCGGCGTGACGTACTCGGATCCCGTCACCTACCTGGATGCGTTCTTCGCCGCCTGCACGAACTGCAAGGTCGACTACATCGCGGTTCACTGGTACGCCTGCGATGTCGGGGCGCTCCAGTGGTACATCGGGCGCTTCAAGAAGTACAACAAGCCCATCTGGCTGACCGAGTTCGCGTGCGGAGACATGCCGCACGATCAGATCACCCTGGCGATCCAGAAGCAGTACATGACGGCCGCGGTCAACTACCTGGAGAACGAGCCCGCCGTCTTCCGCTACGCCTGGTTCTCCGGCCGCAACAACGAGATCCCCCACATCAACCTGCTGGGGAACTCCGGGCAGCTGACCGAGCTGGGGCAGCTCTATGTCAACCTGCCGTTCAGCGGCTCCTCGAGCGGCCGGTTGACGCCCGTGGCGGCGCTGTCCTCCTCCAGCGAGAATGGCGGCACGCTCCCGGCCAACGCCGTGGACGGGAACCTGGGCACGCGGTGGAGCAGCGCCTTCGCCGATCCGCAGTACCTCCTGCTGGACTTCGGCTCCAGCAAGAGCTTCTCGCGGGTGCGGATCAACTGGGAGGCCGCCTACGGCAGGGACTACCAGCTCCAGGTCTCCAACGACCTCTCCACCTGGACGACGCTCAGCTCGGTGGTGAACGGGGATGGTGGCGTGGATGAGCTCACCGGCCTGTCCGGCGCTGGCCGGTACTTGCGCATCCACGGAACCCGCCGGGCCACGGGGTACGGGTACTCCATCTTCGAGGTGGAGGTCTACGGGGGCTGAGCGTGAGCCTTGTCCCCCTACATCGTCCTCACCTAGCGTGAACCTCCCCCTCTCGCGGAGCGCCCCATGCTCGTGCACACCATCTGGTCCGGCGGCAAGCTGCCCCCCTGGGCCCTCGAAGGACTGGAGACCATTCGCAAGGCCACCCCTCGGCATGACCACCTGCTCTGGGCCGTCCCCAAGGAGAAGGGCACGAGCATCAAGGCGCCTCGCTGGAACACCATGCAGCTGTCACAGCTCTGGCTGCAGGACTTCAAGTTCCTCGACCCGTACGACGACGACACGCTCTACGACATCATCCAGTTCGAGCTGAAGTACGGGGGCTTCTCGGCCATCAAGGACCTGCTGGAGTTCGTCGTCCTGTACCTCTACGGCGGCCTGTACCTCGACCTGTCCATGCGCTCGCTCACCTCCGAGGACCGGGGCGCCGCGATCCAGAAGACCATCCCCATGTCCGCGTGGGATCCCTCCACGGAGACCTCGGAGGTTCGGCTGCCCCAGGTGGACTCGGGGCTGCTCGTCGCGCGGCGGGTCCTCAGCCCCTCGTACGAGCTCTACGTCACGGACTCCGCGCGCGACAGCACGTACCGGGACATGACCACCTGGGACAAGCGCGACAACCCTCACGCCGCCATGGGGTTCCCGCACCTGGACGTCTGGGCCTGCTACGCGAAGCCCCAGTCGACGGTCATGAAGAACGCGGCTGCCTTCATGATCAGCCGCTACATGACCCTGGTCAACTCCTCGCTCGGCACCGCGCCCTCCGACCAGACCATCACAGTCCCGGACAACCAGCGCTCGCGCTTCACGTTCACCACGGTGGGCAGGTACACGGAGCTGGGCGCCAAGACGAGCGGCGCCCCCGAGGACAAGGAATACCGCAATCAGATCATCGGCAAGACGGTGATGTCGGCCATCTACGACGCCCTGGCCGCCAGGTACGTGGACGAGCGGACCCAGCAGGTTCCCCAGAGCCAGTGGGACGGGCTCATCTGGAAGACGGCGAAGGCGGACGGTGGCTACGCCTGCCCCGCGCTCGGCCTGACCAAGCTGCACAAGGGCAGCTGGCGCTGAGGCGCTTCACCACCTTCATCCCCGGCTCGCCGGTGCGCGGCTATTGCTCCGGGCCCTGGATGAGCAGCTCGCCTCCCGGGGCTGCCGACTCGTTACCCGCCATGTCCACCGCCATGAGCCGCACCGAGTAGCGCACGCCCTCTTGGAGCTCGAAGCCTCCGCTGCACATGCCATGGCCGATCCGCACCTGCTGCATGGAAGGGGTGAGGCGGAAGCGCACGGGCTCGCCTCCCTCGGCGCGTTTCACCTCGGCGAGGATCTGCACCTGGGAACGCTCGTCCTCCACGGCCGCTGACACGTCGACGTGAATCGCGGGACCACATCCGAAGTGCACGACCTTCTGTCCCGTGGCGCGCGGCGCCTCGTGCCAGCGGGGAGGTGTCAGGTCCGCGGGAGAGACCGTCCAGGCCATGGCCAGGATTTCATCACCCCTCGACGAGATCTCGGGACGCAGGACGGGGATCTTCGCGCTCACTGGCCGCGTGAGGCGTAGCGTGTAGCGCATGCCGGGCTTCAGCGGTCGTTCTGGCTGGAGGACGGCCTGGGTCAGCCGCTTCTCTCCGCGATAGACAGCGATGACGTTCAGGTGAACCTCTTCCTCGTCGGAGACGAGACGGGGGGAGCGTTCGGCGATGCGGGAGACCTGCTCCTGGAGCTCTCCGTACCCCTCGATGACCAGCTGTCCATTGGCTGGCAGGCGGCGGTCGAGTGGTGGCCAGACGGAGACGTTCCAGTCGAAGCAGTCTGCGAGGACGAGCCGAGGCAGGAAGACAGCCAACATGGCGAGGGCACGGTTCATATCAGGAGAGATAGCAGAAGTGCTCCGCCGCTCCGCACCTGCCCTCTCGACACTGAAGTTTCCCCGGCTCCATCCCCTCCCAAGTATGCTCCATCCGCTCAGGGTGGCTACCGAGAGGCTTGAGAGTGCCAGGTCCATATTATGCGTTGAGGGTGGAAGATCCCGACGTCGGCCAGCGTGCCCGCCTCGTCTATACGCGTGATCACCCACTGCGGAGCTGGATGACGGGCTCCCGCTTCGACAGACCACCGCCCGAGCCCATCCTGCTGAAGTTGCGTGGTACCGATGAGGAGGGTTGGGTACTTGGCGATCTGTGGCTCACGCCCATCACGGTGATGTCCAAACGCTTGCATGAGGCCTTGCTTCAGGCGAGCGTGGATAACCTCGACACCTATGCCGTTGAGCTGCACGACCCCGTGAGCGGTACGGTCTGCAACGACTTCGTCGCATTCAACCTCGTCGGCAAGAGAGCTGCTGCCGACGCAAGCAAGACACAGATGTTCAGACTGGCAGAGGCGGTCAACGTCATCGTTGTGAGGGATTTTTCCCCTTGATGGTCTCCTTCACCTGATTCTCGGCCTCGAGGGTGTACGGGGAGCCAGGGCCCTCCTTGATGGTGAGCTGGCCTTTCTTGTCCGGAGTCAGCTCGGTGCCGGGCTTCTTCTGGGCCAGGTCGATGCCCAGCGCGGCCAGCGCCTTCTTGGCCTTCTCGAGCCGCTCCTTGGCCTTCTTCGGCGGAGTGCACTCGCCGCTGTCCTGGATGTCGAACCAGGTGGGCTTCTTGTCCTTGTCGTACACCCCCAGCATCAGCGAGCCGCGGAACTTCTCGCCCTGGTGGTTCACATAGCCCGGGCAGAAGGGTTCGTCCTCGGCTTCCATGCCCGTGGTCTCGTCGGTGTACACGCGCACCGCGAAGCGCTGCTCGTCCGCGGACCAGCCGATGATCTGGAGCGATTCCTTGTCGGCCCACGCGGGCAGGGCTGCGGTCAGGAGGGCAAGGAGACTGACGGCGAGACGGGAGGAGGGGATGGGCATGGGGTTCCTCGACGATAAATCAAGGATTTCAACCTTCTGACAAGTCCCGATGAATTGGGCGAGTATCGATGGCTGCCCGAGGGAAGACGTGAATCATTTCTGACCTACCGGTAACGCATTGAGCTCACGTCGGATCGTTCTCGCGCCCCATCCCGTCTCGTCGCGTTCTTGTCCCCGCTGGAGGGTCACAGTGGGGCACATGCGGCCCAACTGCTCCGTTTCGCTCTGGCGCGGCGTGATGGGACTGCGAAGGTATTGCTCCGAGGTGCCCGCGGTCACCCGTGAGCCGCCGCTGTCCACCGCCACGGACGCGCCGGCCGCCACGCGAACCACCGCGCACCCCTCCACCGTCACCATGGCACGCAGGCTCATATTCCCGCTGATGAGGTGCGGACTGGAGGCAACCCACGTCTTTCCGAGGGCCACGCCACCACCATAGCCGGGAAACCGGCCACTGGTTGCGTGGCGCCACTGTGTCCACCGTCTGTTCGTGGAGACAGCGTTCTGCGATGCTGGGGCTCTCCCGCAGGGCTTCAGGGAGCCGTCATGGCCGTTCCACTGACCATCAAGGTCTTCCAGCGCGGTGAGCTCGTCGAGACCCATCGGTGCGAGCTCGACCTCATCAAGATCGGCAGGAGGCTCGATGCCGATGTGCTCGTGAAGGACGAAAAGGTGGGCCGCGTCCACTGTGTCATCAGGACCGAGGCCAACGGCGCTGTGTTCCTCGAGGACTGGAGCTCCCACCATGGCACGCACGTCCGTGGCCAGCAGTGGATCAAGAAGATCCCTCTCCCCTTTGGGGAGGAGATCCTCCTGGGCGATACCTGCTTGATCGTGGAGAAGGCCGACGCCTAAGTAGGTAGGCAAAAGTTCCTGACACAAGAGCCGGGAGGGGCCTACGTTGGAGGGATGCAGAAGGGACGAGGC
>NZ_JAHXBG010000048.1 GCF_020103725.1 Hyalangium gracile
ACAAGAAGACGCTGAATGGCGCCAAGGTGCTGTGCCTGGGCGCGGCCTACAAGAAGGACATCGACGACATGCGTGAGAGCCCGAGCCTCCGGGTCATCTCGCTGCTCAAGGAGAAGGGCGCCGAGGTCAGCTACCACGATCCGTACGTGCCGAAGCTGGAGAAGGGCCACGGCTTCCACTACGAGATGACGTCGGTGCCGCTGTCTCCGGAGATGCTGGGCGAGTACGACGCGGTGGTCATCCTCACGGACCACTCGTCCATCGACTACGCGACGGTGGTGCAGAAGTCCCAGTGTGTCATCGACACGCGCAACGCCACGAAGCTGGTGGGCCCGGGGCGTGAGAAGGTGACGAAGGCCTAGCCACACGGCTCGATTGCCTTGCAGGCGAGGGTCCTCGCCGCTCCAGTCCGGGGCGGTGAGGACCTTCGATGCATTGCGGGATGGCTCGGGTACAGTGGGGCGCGTGAGACTTCCCTGCCTGCCTGCCCTCCCTCTACTGGCCGCCTCCGCCTTCCTCTTCGCCGCCACGCCTCCGGCCGACCCGCGCGAGACGTTGATGGAGGCGATGGTGGCCGAGCTGACCCGCAACCAGCAGCAGCTCCAGCTCAAGGGCCACGAGTCGCCGTACTTCGTGAGCTACCAGCTCAAGGACTACGATCAGTACGCCATCTCCGCGCGGTATGGCGCGCTCTTCCAGGATGCCACCGGCCACGAGCGCCGGCTGTCGGCGGACGTGCGGGTGGGCACCTACGACTTCGACAGCTCGGTCCCCGAGGCGATGGACTTCCTGGTCTCCACGAAGGGGACCAGCTTCTTCGCGCGGCCGGATGGCCCCATCGATGACTCGCCGGTGGCGCTGCGCACGGCGCTGTGGCTGCTGACGGACGAGAAGTACAAGTCGGCGCTCGCCCAGTTCCTCAAGAAGAAGGGCGAGGATGTGTACACGGTGGAGGACCCGAAGCGTCCGCCGTCCTTCTCCCGGGAGAAGCCGAACACCTACGTGCAGCCGCCCGTCGCGTTCCCGTTCGATCGGGAGAAGTGGCGGAAGGTGGCTCGGACGCTGTCCGCCCGCTTCAACGCCCACCCGGAGCTCTTCGACTCGGACGTGCGGATCACCGCGGACAAGGTGATGCGCATCTTCGTGTCCTCCGAGGGCAGCCGCATCATCACCGAGGAGACGCTCTACGGGCTGCACATCACCGCGGTGACGCGCGCGGATGATGGCCAGCTGCTGGACGACTCGCGGGACTTCTACTCGCCCACGGAGGCGGGCCTGCCGGACGAGGCGAAGCTGGCCGAGGCCGCGGACAAGGTGATCTCGGAGCTGCTGACGCTGCGCAAGGCGCCCGCGATCGATCCGTACACGGGGCCGGCCATCCTGGCGCCGGAGGCCTCCGGGGTGCTCTTCCACGAGGCCGTGGGGCACCGGCTCGAGGGCCACCGGCAGGATGATGACCGGGAGGGCAAGACGTTCCGCGGGCAGGAGGGCAAGCAGGTGCTGCCGACCTTCCTCTCCATCCATGACGACCCGTCCACGCGGGTGCTGAACGGGGAGATGCTCAACGGCTACTACCAGTTCGACGAGGAGGGCGTGAAGGGACAGCGGGTGGTGCTGGTGGAGAAGGGCGTGCTGAGGAGCTACCTGCTGTCACGCCAGCCGGTGGAGGGCTTCCTGCAGTCGAACGGGCACGGCCGGAGCCAGGGCACGCAGCGGCCCGTGGCGCGCATGGCCAACCTGGTCGTGAGCTCCACGAAGCAGGTCAGCGACACCGAGCTGAAGCGGCAGCTCATCGCCGAGGCGAAGCGGCAGGGCAAGCCCTACGGCCTCATCATCCGGGACATCACCGGCGGCAACACCAACACCGCCAGCTATGGCTACCAGGCGTTCAAGGGGGTGCCTCGGATGGTGTACCGCGTGGATGTGCGGGACGGGAAGGAGACGCTCGTGCGCGGAGTGGAGATCGTCGGCACGCCGCTGTCCGCGATCAACCGCGTCATGGCCACGGGACAGAAGCAGGGCATCTTCAACGGCTTCTGCGGCGCGGAGAGCGGCATGGTGCCCGTGTCCACCGTGGCCCCCGCGGTGCTCCTGCAGGAGATCGAGCTGCAGCGCACGATGGAGGGCAAGGATCGTCCGCCGCTCCTCACCAGCCCGGCGGCGGCCTCCGCTCCCGCGGCCAAGAACTGAGCGAGCGGCTACCGGATGTAGCTCGTGTGGGAGACGAGGCCGGAGTCCTCGCTCCACAGATGGAGCTGGCAGGCTGGCGGATCATCGTTGATCGCCAGCCGGCCCTCGCGGCGCAGATCGAGCACCACCTGGTGCGCGGTGCTCGGGCAGGTGCTGGCCACCGTGCCCGCGAAGCGCTTCACGATGGGGCGGTGCAGGTGTCCGCACAGGATGCGCTCGACCTGCGGGTGCTTCTGGATGATCTCCGCCAGCGCCTCGCTCCCGTCGAGTCCCATCTCGTCCATGCGCACGATGCCGGTGCGGAAGGGCGGGTGGTGCATCATCACCAGCGTGGGTCGCCGGGGCGCCTCCGCCAGACGTGCGTCGAGCCAGCTCAACCGCTCCGGGCAGAGCCTCCCGCCGGGCGCTCCGGGCACCAGGGTGTCCAGCGCGATGAGGCGCAGCGGGCCCAGGTCCACCGCGTACTGCAGGAAGCCCTGCCTGGGCAGGTAGCTGTGGCTGGCGAAGGCCTCCCGCAGGTTCTCCCGGTGGTCGTGATTGCCCGGGACGATGAAGCAGGGCATCGGCAGCTGCGCCATCATGCCGGCGAGCACGGCGTACTCCCGCGGGTGTCCCTCGTCGACCAGGTCGCCGGTGCACAGCACCACATCGGGCCGCGGGTCCAGACGGCACAGGTGCTGGACGGCCTTCTCGAGCTGCACGGCGGTGCGGCACTGAAGGTCGACGTTCGAGCCGGGGACACCGACGTGGAGATCCGTGATTTGCGCCAGGAGCACAGGGGCAGGCTATCAGACTCCCTGCCCGAAGGCTGCTCAGGGGCCTGACGGATCAGGGCTCTCCGGAGCCGCCGGCGCCTGCTCGGGGCCTCGCAGCAGCCGTCCTCCCCTGAAGCCCCGCAAGCGAAGGTAGCGCGTGAAGTCCCGGAGGAACGCCTCCGGCGGCAGCCCCACCGTCGTCGTGAAGGCCACCGGGAAGTCCGGGCCCCGGCTCATCTCCTCCAGCAGCGCGCGCACCGTCTCCTCCCCGTACCGGTTCACCAGGAAGGTGAAGGCGTGGTGGGCCGCTCCATACGCCACGGGCATCTGCTTCTGGTAGAGCGCCTCGGGGCGCAGCAGCGGCTCCCACGTCGGGTTCTCCTCCAGCGTTCGCGCGAGCTGCTCCAGCGTCGGCCTGCGGTAGCCCTGCTCCGCCGTGTACGAGGCCATCCCCTCGCGGAACCACCCGGGGATCTTCTTCTGCCGCCAGCCTCCGAGATCCGCCGCCGCCTGGTACATCACCGCGTGCGTCAGCTCGTGCAGCATCGTCTCATCCAGATCCCGCTGCGTGGCGGGGAGCGGGCTCCAGGTGCTCGGCGCCTGCACATCCATGACGTTGTAGCGCGTCCACGCCCGCAGCCACTCGTAGCCGGAGCGCCTCGCCGCATCCTCGAGGTCCTCATGATCCCGGTGGATGCGCACCGTGACGGGCTCCTGGAGCCTGCCCCACCTGGCGAGCCGGTGCCCGGCCTTCTCGATGGAGGCTCGGACCATGGCCGCATCCTGGGTGTCCGCGGGCGGGTACTCCAGGAGGAACGTCCCCACCTCCGTCTGCACGGGCACCGCGTCCGCCTTCAGCGCCGCCCGAGACCCCACGCACCCCGCCCCCAGCATCAGCGCGAGCACCACGCCGACTCCCGGTCCCCTCTGGCTCCGACCCACCGTCACGCTCATCTCACTCCGCGTTCAGCCAGCGCAGCACCGTGCGCCCCACATCGGCCACGGTCGCAAGCGCTTCCACCTCTGGCGCTGGCGGGCCGAAGTAGAGCACGGGCACGGGGTTCAGGGTGTGGCTCCGTGTCGAGAGATCCTCCACGTTGCCATGATCACTACAGATGAGCACCCGCGCATCCTCGGGCCGCGTGGCCACCACGGCCCGGGCGAAGGCGTCGAAGGTGTCCAGCGCCCGGAGCGCCGCCTCGAAGTCCCGCGCGTGTCCGGCCTCGTCCGCCAGGTAGTGCTCGAAGAAGGTGAAGTCCATCCCCTCGGCCACCCGCCAGAAGATCTCCGCCGCCTCCTCGGGGGTGCGCTGGGGCACGGACAGGCCTCGGTTCATCGCATGGGCGCCCGTGATGTCGTGCGTGAGGCCCTGCCCGGCGCGAGCGTCATCCAGCGTCCGCAGCGGCACCTGTCCCGCGGCGAAGGCCAGGGTGGACGCCGACGGCTTCAGGCGCCGCTGCATGGCCGGCGGGAAGGTGAACTCCGGCGGAGTGGTGGACTCGCGGCGGCGCAGCTTCAGCGCGTCCAGGTACGGCGCCGGGTAGCTGTTGGCGAAGGTTGCCGTGCGCCCGGAGGTCATCAGCCGCTTGACGAGCGAGCGCTCCGCCAGCAGGTCTCGCAGGGGCGCGTTGGGGTAGCCCAGCACGTGCCCCTGGATGAGGACCGGCGCGGGCTCTCCGGTGAGGATGGCCGTCTGGTTGGACGCCGATTGGGGACGCCCCTCGACGCCGAAGGTCGTGTCCACTGGGACACATCTTCCTTCCTCGGGTAGGAGTGTTCCGGGCGCGTCCGCGAACTGGGAGAGCAGGTGGACCCTCCCCGCAAGCGGGTTCACGGCCGGGTCCTTCCGGCCTACACCCACACCATCGATGAACAGGAGCGCGACGCGCACGGCTACTGACTGTATCCTTGAATTTCTGGAATCCGTCACCCATGGCCCTTCACGGCGACCTCTTCAGCTATCCGCTTCCTGAACTCCTGCAGTGGCTCGATGGATCCCGCAAGACGGGGACGTTGCAGCTGTCGTGGGAGGCCGGGGAGCGCAAGATCTTCGTCCTCTCCGGCCAGGTGATCGCCACCGCCAGCCGGGGACTGCGCGAGCGCGTGGCCCGCCTGCTGGAGCTGGCCCGGCTGTGCGCGGGCAGCCGGGTGCTCGCCTCCTTCGACGAGCTGCAGCGCACCCCGGACGTGGAGCAGGCCTTCTCCTCGCACGGCGTGGACGTGCGCCTGGTCCGCGAGATGGGCCGCGAGGAGCTGTTCAGCTCGATGATGGACCTGACCATCGCGGGCCGCGGCACCTTCCACTGGACGGAGGACGCGGACCGCACGGGCGAGGACTGGGTGCCCTCGGACATGAGCATCCGCGAGCTGCTCTTCGAGTCCCTGCGCTGGGTGGACGAGCACGGGGACGTGGAGCAGGCCCTGCCCATCGACGCGATGAGCGTGCGCGCGGTGGCGCCGCCCAGCTCGAGCCAGCCGCTGCTGCACCGGGTCATCCTCACGCTGTGCACCTCGCCGCAGAACCTGGGCCGGCTGCGGCTGTCCATGGGGATGTCGCGCTCGGCCGTCACCCGGCGCGTCTTCGATCTGCTGCGCCTGAAGCAGGTGGAGGTAGAGGGCGCTCCGCAGGTGGAGGCCGACCCCGTGGCGGAGATGCTGGAGAAGGGCGGGGTGCTGGTGCGCGAGGGGCAGTACGACTCGGCCGGCATCATCTGCGCCTCGCTGCTCGCCAGCGATCCGGCGGACCGGCGCGTGCGCGAGTTCGCCCGCATGGTCCAGCGCGAGCACGTGGCGGCACTCTACTCGGAGCTGCCTCCGGTGGCGGTGCCGGTGCCGGTGCACGATCCGGAGGGCATGGCGCTGCTCAAGCCCGAGGAGCGGCAGATCGCCGGGCTGGTGAACGGCGGCTGGGATGTGTCCACGCTGGTGCTGGCGGTGCCAGCGCGCGAGCTGGACACCCTGCGCACGCTGGCGAAGCTGGTGCGCATGGGCCTGGTCCAGCTCACCATGCCCATGCGCTGAGCCGCTCCAGGTCGCTACGGCGTGGAGGGCTGCGTGGGGAGGAACCCGAGCGAGCGCAGCGGCCCGTCCCGGCCGAGCGTGATGAAGGGCGCCCAGTAGTAGGGGTGGGGGTGCGTCTCGCGCAAGGCGCGCATGGCGTCATGGAGGGCCTCCGTCCGTCCCTTTCCCGCCAGCAGGTGGCGGTAGTAGCTCTCCATGAGGAGGCGGGTCGTTTCGTCGTTGACCTGCCACAGGCTCATGACGACGGTCTCCGCGCCCGCGATGACGAGGGCCCGGCGCAGGCCGTGGACGCCCTGTCCGAGCTCGACGGCCCCTCGGCCCGTGTCGCAGGCGGACAGGACGACGAGCTCGGTGCCCCACAGGTCGAGGCCCGCCAGCTCGAGCGCGGTCACCGGGGCGGCCTCGGAGCGACGCCCACCGCTGGGGACTTCCGCCTTCCGAGCGCCTTCGCTGGCGAGCAGGAGGCCGGAGCTCAGCATGGAGGACTGGGGGAGTTGAACGGAGGCCTGCGCGCTGAAGGTACCGACGTGGGTCAGGGCGCGCGCTCCCGGGGTGAGGGCGACATCCTCGTGAGAGAAGCCGTGCGTCGCCACATGGAGGATGCTGGGAGCGTTCAGTCCCAGGAGCCTCTCTTTCGTGGCCTCGGCGCCGAGAAAGAGCTGGGCCTTGGGGAACAGGCGCCGGATGGCCTCGGCTTCCTGGCGAGTCCCGGGGAGCGGCAGCCAGGCCGTGTCGCCCAGCACTCCGCGCCAGAGTTCGCGCGGATCGGGAAGGGTCATGCGCAGGGCCAGCGCGGACTTCATCGACTCGGAGAAGTCAGGCACGGGCGCTGGCGAGCCGAGGTCGGGATCGGCCAGGACGACCATCGGGCCTGAAAAGGCAGGCGCCTCGGGCCGGGGCAGCAGATCCCTGCCGGAGGTCAGCAAGGTGAACGTGAAGGCCTCGGTGAGGAAGTCCTTGCCGTCGTGGAGCGCGTGGAAGGGCACGAGGCCCAGCTGGCCATCGGGACTGAGGTAGATGCGGCGCGCCTTGCCGAGGACCGGTCGCAGGGGCTCGAAGGCCAGGGCGTAGAGCGTGCGGGCCGGGGCCTGGTAGGCCGCGTCGCGGATGGCGAAGGCGTCCACCAGGGCGGAGGCGGCGCTGTCGATGGGCTCCGCGGGGCCCAGGTCGATCGCGTGGAGGCGGCCGTCCGGGAAGAGCACCAGGGCCAGGTAGCGCAGCGGGCCGCGCCCCTGAGCCGTGGGCTGCCCCTGCTCGGAGCTGTGCCCACGGGCTTCATAGGCAATGAACTCGATCAGCGCCCCGTCCCGCGGGAGGGAGGCCGCCACGCGGTCGACGATCCGCCCGGGTGGAGGGAGCGCCGTGCGCGCACGCTGGGGAGCGGAGCGTCGGACGAGCTCGGCTTCGAGGGCGTCTGTCTGCTCGGCGAGAGCCGAGAGTCGCCGCTGATGCTCGGCTGCTGGGAGCGAGCCCGCGCCCTGGAGTGACAGCATGGCCAGCCTGGTGCGCAGAGCGCGCAGCTGCTCGAAGGATTCGTGGTCCCGAGGGTCGATGCCACGGGAGAGGGAGCGAAACCTGCTGGAGGACTCCTCGAGAAAGCGCCCCTTGCGCAGCAGCACCGCGGTCATGGCCAGACGGCGTACACGGGCGTCGTCCGGGTGGGCCTGGAGCAGGGCGTAGATGCGCTCCTCGTCGGTGCGCAGGAGCCGCAGGTGGCTCATCAGGCGCGGTGCGGAGAGGTCGACCGCCTCTCTCCGGAGGTGCTCCTCGGAGAGATCGAGCGCACGAGAGAGGATTGGCAGGGCCTCGTCCAGACGACGCTGGGCCTCATCCAGCGCCGTCCGAGCCGCGATCCGCCGCGGCTCCGTTGACTCCTGGCCGGCCTCCACCCCCACCGCGCAGCACAGGCCGACCACCAACGTCCATCCGATTGCTCGCCACATGGTATTTCCCCCCTACGGTTCGTTGCGGTCCATGGGCCCGCAACCCCCCTCGCTGCCTATTGGCTTCGAGGGGAGCTGCCGGAACTCCTGGGCTCTCCGTACGACTGGTTGCGCAGCAACGCCGTCTCGGCGGTCACGCCTTCGCGTCGCGCGGCGCAGCGGCTTCCGTGGGCTCGCTCCACCTCCGTGGTGGCGCGGAGGCGCTCGGGGCACTCCTGGAGGATCGTCTCCAGCGCGCGCCCGTCCCGGGTATGCGCCAGGCACGTGGCACCGTCCGTCGTCCAGTCCGCCTCGAACGACGCCAGGGCGGGATTCCAGGTAGCCGAGGCCTCCGTCGTCGGCGTGAGCAGGCCGAGCTGGTCAGACACGTCGATGAGCGTGTCCGCACGGGTATGGGTGCGACCGTTGCCGCAGTAGTCGGCGCGGGCCATGCGGGTGCAGGCCTGATGCAGCGCGCTCAGCGACTGCCCCTTGTGGCTGGCCCAGGGCTTGTAGCCCCAGGTGATGCACTTGCTGATGACGCCCGTCTCGCAGGCCAGGGTGAACCTGTTCGCCGCGTCATGGCGCGCTCCGCTCTCGTCCCAGACGCCGCTCACCGCCAGCGCCCGCGGATCCGGCACGCGGCGGGTCGCCACGCACGGGTTCTCCCAGTCCTGGGCCACCGGGTTCCAGGCCTCGATGCGGTACCAGACCATGGAGGGATCCTCCGGAGAGGGCTCGGCGCCGCAGATGGCGATCTCCATGGGCTTGCCGTCGCTGGAGGTTCCCTGGAGCACGGTGCCCGTGAGGCTGAGGGAGGCGTCGGGTGAGGCCACCAGCCGGCCGTCCTTCAGCGTCAGGGCCGCCACCTGGGAGCCGACGTCGGACCGAGGGGTGACATCCACCGAGACGAGCACGCTGCGCTGCTCATCGCTCCCCGCTCGCGCGCCCCAGGTCTGCCGGGTACCCCAGAGCATCGTGCCCTGGGCATGGCCTCCTCGGCTGGGAGCGCGGCTCTGGCACCGGCGCGAGTACCGCTCGGAATCAGCGGCCTGGGCAACGGCCGGGTGGGACTGCTTCGGCGTGGACGGCTCCGCGAATGCCAGAGCGGAGAGCAGCAGGGACAGGGAGGCCAGCAGGAACCGGGTCGACCTGGTCAGCGGTATCATCGATGAACCTCTCGGTTGGAGTTGGGACGACTTTCCAACGAGAGGCTCGAAGTCGCTGTGAGCCTCCTCACAGGTTGCAAGTGAGGAGCGTCACGCCTTTCCCGGCGTGTTACCGAAGTGGGGGCGAGCCACAGACGCGGACGCCAATGACCGCGTCACGCAGAGTGGGATCGCCGGGGGCGCGGTTGGCGGTTCGTGCGTCGATGTAGTGGTAGTACCAACCTCCACCCTTCAGGACGATGCGTCCGAGCTCCGGCGTCGCGGGCCGTGTCATCTCCATTGCGTTGCCAGCCATGTCCGAGAGGCCGAAGGGGCTGTTCGAGGCCGGATGGGCTCCCACCTCGTCGGGCCCGAACGACACGGGCTGCCGATCGTAGGTGAGGTCGAAGTTGGCGTCGTCCGGCTGCATCCGGCTCCCATGCGGGAAGGCGCGACCGTCGGCGCCGCGTGCAGCGAACTCCCACTCGTGCTCGGTGCACAGGCGGGCTCCCGGCAGTGCTCCCGAGCGATCGAGCCAGTAGAAGTAACCCGCGAGGTCCTCGGCGGAGACGCCGGACAGGGGGAATCGACGCCAGTCGGCCTCTTTACGCCGGGACCGCTCGGGATATTGAAAGCGCTCGTATTCGGTCGCCCTGAAGACGGTGCTCTGGCGATGAAAGGAGAAGCGCCATCCGGTTCCGAGCGAGTAACGAAGCGTGACTGCTCCCGCGGAGTTGATGTGCGGTTGCGTGAGTATGTCTCTCGCAGGAGCTTCTGGAGGTAGGGAGTCGAGATACTTGATCCAATCTCCGAAGGTGACCTCCGTCTTCCCGATCAGGAACCCCTCGTCGAGACACACACGGTGGAGCGGCGCGGTGGCCAGGAACTCCCGCACCTCCTCAGGATCATTGCTGCCCTGGAGAAAGCAGCCTTGCGGGATGTAGACGTAGCCAGGGGGAACAGTGGAGGGGAGTGCGATGTCGAGGGCTTGGGTCTTGCCGCGCGTGAGGAGCAGGGGAAGAACCACCGGAGCGCGATCAGCTCGTGTGATGCGGAGCCGGTAGGAGCCAGCGGGCAGCTGCTTTCCGGTGATGGGAGTCACGCCGAGCGGTGGCATGGGCTCAAGGCGAAGTCCCTGGGCATCACTGACATAGCGCTCGATCTCCACCTGAGCGCCTGGAGGATCGGTCACGAGCCCGAGCTCGGCGGGCGCATGGAGTCTCTGCCGCCACACCGCACCCTCGGGCGCCAGGTCCAGCAGCAGTTCGAGGCGCAACATCAGCTCGTCGCGGGAGCGTTGCTGGTGGAAGAACTCGGCGAGGACCAGTCGCTCGTAGAGGGCCTCAATGCGGAGTTGGCGCGCAACTCGATTGTCTCTCGCACGATCGAGCACCTTCTCGAGCGACTGGTCCGCGCGAGCGTAGGCTGTGTCTGCTTTTTCAAGCAGTAAGAGCGCATCGCTCCATTTCCGCTCAGCGGCTTTCCAGGAGGCCTGCGGGTCCGATGACGTCTCGAGACTGGGGGATGGAGGCGTCTTGCGCTCGAACAGCGCGAGCGCCTCCTCGCGGCGTGCCCGGGCCAGATCTCCAAGCCTGTACCCCTCGGCCATCTCGGCCCGCGCGGCGTCGAGCTCTTTCGCGACGAGGTGCTCATTCTCGAAGTAGGCCTGCAGGCGAAGACCCAGATAGAGGAAGCCGAGGGCGAGCACCACCCCGAGCACGGTGAGAGACCGGCCCCAGCGCTGGAGCCTCAAGGCACGGCGGGAGCCGGAGAGAAAGGCGCGGGCTCTCGGCGTCAGGGTGCTGGGATCGAGCGGGCGCGCTTCGTCCACCAGTCGCTGCCCCCACAAGGCATCCCTGGCCCGACCCAGGCGCTCCCACTCGGCGCTCGCCGCCTCGACCCGCTGTCGCACCGCGCGATGGCCGATGTCGTCGTCGAGCCAGTTGCGCAGCGTGCCCCAGCTCACCATGAGCGCGTCGTGGGCGATCTCGTACCGGGCCTTGCCACCCTCGGTGTGCACCTGGAGCAGCCGGCCCTCGGAGAGCGCGTGGAGGGCGGCCCGGGAGGCCGCGGACGGTGTCCCGATGAGCTCCTCCTCGCTGCGCAGGAGCCGCGTCCCACCGGTCGTCACTAGCTGGACGAGGAGCCGCCGTGCCGCCTGCTGCTCCTCCGGCCTCAGCTGTGCAATCACCCCATCCGCGTGTCGCGACAGCGCCCCGGCCACGCCTCCCATCTCGTAGAGCACCTGCCGCGTGATGCGGCCCTGCGCGGGATCTCTGCGCTCCCACAGCTCGGTGAGCGCGAACTGGAGGAGGGGCAGGTTGCCCGTGCCGTGCAGCGTGGACGCGATGAGCGTCTGGATGAACTCCTCGGACTCGAAGACGACGCCGCGGCTGCGCGCCGGACCGACGATGGCCTCGTGCACGCCTTCGGGCGACATGGCGTGGAGGATGTAGAGCGCTCGCTCGGCCTCGGTCGCCAGCCCAGGCAGTGCGCAGACGCTCGTCAGGAAGTTGCCGCGCATCGCCAGGAGCACCCGGACGCCGGTGGACGGCAGCGCGAGCTCGCCGAGGACCGCGGCGAAGCTGGCGGCCTGGGCGGGATCGGCCTGGGTGACGAGCTCCTCGAGCTGATCGATGAACAGCAGCAGCCCGCGCTGCCCCTGGAAGGTCTCTCGCAGCGCCTGCGCGACCGCGGCGGGAGTGTCCTTCAGCGCGCTCAGGAGCTCCGCCTCCTTCCGCCCCAACAGCGGCGCGAGCGCGGAGGCAAGCGCGTGGAGCGGCCGGTGTCCGGGCCAGAGCGTGACCGTGGAGACCTCGCGGCCCTCGGCCTCGGCATACGAGCTCACCCGGGGCAGCACCCCCGCGCGGCACAGCGAGGACTTGCCGATGCCAGGGTCTCCCACGACGAGGACCAGGGGCTGGCGGTGCAGGCGATCGAGCACGGCGCAGATATCGGCGTCGCGCCCGAAGAAGAGGGCCTGGTGCTCCGCCTCGAAGGGCGCGAGCCCTCGGTAGGGATTGGTGGTGAGCGGCGCGGAGGCGTGGGTGTGCTCGAGCCGCTCCAGGGCCTCGCACAGCAGGTCGGCGGAGGCGAAGCGCTCGGCAGGGTCTGGCGCCAGGCAGCGCATGATGATCGCGGCGAAGTCCGGATCGACGTGCGCCTCGGGACGGATCGGCGGCGGCACCTCTCCCGGGTCGATGGCCTCCGCCGTCGCGCGTGGAGCCATGGCCTCCGGCATCTTCTGGGCGAGCGCATGCGGCGGGAGGCTGCCCGTGCACAGCTCATAGAGGGTGAGGCCGAGCGAATAGAGGTCGCTCTGCGGGGTTGCCGGGGCACCGCGCAGCAGCTCGGGGGCCATGTACCGCGGCGTGCCCGCCAGCGTCTTCGTGCCGAGCGCGCGCAGGGACAGGCTTCGATCGATGCGCTCCGCCAGACCGAAGTCCAGCAGCTTCACCTCACCTCGCTCGGTGACGAGCGCGTTGGCGGGCTTGATGTCCCGGTGGAGGATGCCCTGGCGATGGGCCGCCGCGAGCCCTCGGGCCAGGCCCAGGCCGAGCGTCAGGAGCTGTCGCCAGGGCAGGGGCCTGGGCAGCTGCCCGAGGCTCCGGCCCACCACGTGCTCGGAGACGATGTAGGGATGTCCGCTGACCGAGCCGACACGGAACACCGTGACGACGTTGGGGTGCTGCAGGCGGGCGATGGTGCGCGCCTCGGTCTCGAAGTACTCGAGCAACGTCGGATCCGGCTCTCGCGAGGCGAGGAACTTCACCGCGACGAGCCGGCCCAGGGAGACATCCTGCGCGAGGTAGACGACGCCCATGCCTCCGTGGCCGAGCACCCGCAGCAGGCGGAACTCGTCGAACTCGGAGGGGGGCGTCCAGGGAGGCTCGGACTTTTTCGCCTCGGAGCTGGGAGGTGCTCCCCCCGGGTCTGCTCCCGGCAACGTCTGGGTGTTGTCCTCCGGGCGGAGCTCCCGCGCGGCAGGGGGGGGCACTGCCGCATCCTGCCCATGCCCCCCAGGCAGGACGACGGCGGGCTGGCCAACGGGAGCGCCAGCCTCCGCCTCGCGAGATTTGGACGAGTCCATGGAACTGGAGCCCAGTCTCTCACAGACGGGTCCAGTTCCACGAGCCCGCGGCTGCTACCCTGGAGGGCGGGTGAGCGAGGCTCAGGCCGTCTCGGGCAGCCCCGCGGCGTTCAGCCGGGTGAACACCTGCATGACGAAGTAGAGCGCGAAGGCCGCGTCATCCACCCGCACGGTGTCTACCCTGTTGGACAGCCCCTGCAGCCGCAGCAGGTCGCTGCCATCCACCCGGAGCAGGAAGCCCTGCTGCGCCAGCGTGCCCTCTCCCGCGAGCGCCAGCGCTCGCCGCACCGCGTCCATGCACGCCGTCACGCAGGCCCCGTACTGACCGCTGGCGAAGGACGCCTCCGCGGCGCGGGCATGATCGAAGAGCTCTCCCGGCGCCAGCGCCGTCGCTGGCCCCAGCACGCGCTGGCCCACCGTCCGAGGCACCGACGTCCCCGTGGGCGTCAGCTCCATGCGAGAGGGAGGCATCGCCGCGGCGGCCGGAGCCGGGGCAGGGGCCGCGGGCATGCTCGAGGACGCAGGGCTCTGCCGGGGCGTCATCGCCGGCGGCTGCACCGTGGGCATCGTCTGGGACTGGCGCACCGGCAGGTGCTGGCTCAGCTGCGCCTCCAGTCCCGCTCCAGGGGCCACCGGGGTGGGGGTGGCTCGCGGCGCAGGGACGATGCGCTTGGCCCGCAGATCCTTGATCACCAGCCGGGTGATGGCCTTGAGCGCGTCCAGCACGCCCCGGCCGCTGGTGGCGGACGTCTCGAACTCGGGGGCGCCGCGCGTGTTCAGCGTCGCCCGGAGCTGCTCCACCGGCAGCGCCTTGTCGATGTCCCGCTTGTTCCACTGCATCACCAGCGGGAAGCGGTCCAGGCGGATGCCCTGCTCCAGCAGGTTCTCCTCCAGGTTCTGCAGCGACTCGCGGTTGGAGTCCAGCGCCTCCGGCTGCGAGTCCGCCACGAACACCACCCCGTCCGCCCCCTGCAGCACCAGCTTGCGCGTGGCGTTGTAGAAGACCTGCCCGGGCACGGTGTACAGCGCCAGCCGCACCGAGCAGTCGTTGACCCGCTCCACCTTCACCGGGAGGAAGTCGAAGAACAGGGTTCGATCTCCCTCCGTGGCGATGGACATCATCTCTCCGCGGTGGGCCGGCCGGACCGTCTCGTAGATCTTCCGCAGGGTCGTCGTCTTCCCCGACAGGCCCGGTCCGTAGAAAACGATCTTCGCGGCCACTTCGCGGGCCAACAGGTTCACGCTGCTCACGGTGTGAGCTTACCTAGAACGACTTGGCGCCTCGCGCCAGTTGCCGACGGCACATTCGCTGGAGTTCCTACCAGGTGCTCGGCCGCCAGCAGGGCGAAGCAGGCCGCCTCCTTGGCCCCCTCCGGGAACCCCAGGGCGTCCAGCGTCCGCACCGGCAGAGGGGCCAGCCGAGCCGAGAACCGCTCCATCAGCGCAGGATTCCGGCTTCCACCTCCAGAGACGTACACCGCCTCCAAGGACTTGAAACGGGGCAGGACGTAGGCCTCGTAGGCCCGGGCCGTGGCCTCCACCGTGAACTCGAGCGCCGTGGCGATCAGGTCCTCGGGCCGATCCGGGCGCTGCTCCCAGAGGAAGGAGACGAGCGGCTCGCCGAACCCCTCGCGCCCGGCGCTGCGAGGCGGGGGCAGGGCGAAGAACGGGTGTGTCAGCAGCTCCGCCAGCAGCGAGGGGATGACGGTGCCCTTGCGGGACAGCTGCCCGTCCAGATCGCACTGGAGCCGCCCATTCGTCATCCGCCGCGCCAGCCCGTCCAGCACCATGTTGCCCGGCCCGGTGTCGAAGGCGAGCACGTCGTCGATGCGCTCGCCCACCACGCTCACGTTGGCGATGCCGCCGATGTTCTGGAACGCGCGCACCGCCCCCGGCTTCCGGAACGCCGCCCAGTCGAAGTACGGCACCAGGGGCGCTCCCTGGCCCCCCGCGGCCATGTCCCGTGTACGGAAGTCGCTCACCACGGGGAGGCCGGTGCGCTCGGCGATGACGGAGGGCTCGCCGAGCTGCAGGGTGGAGGGGGTGGTGGAGAGGCTCGAGGGCAGGTGCGCCACCGTCTGCCCGTGCGAGCCGATGACATCCACGTCCCCGGAGCGCAGGCCGGCGCGGGTGATGACGGCCTGGGCGGCCTCGGCGAAGCGCTCGCCCAGCTCGAAGTTGAGCTCGCACAGGGTGCGCGCGTCGTGGGGGCCGAGGACGCGCTGGATGAACTCGGGCGGGAAGGGCCGGGAGATGTGGGCCAGCAGCTTGAGCTGCACCGAGGGGCCCGTGCCTTCGATCTTGCAGAGCACCGCCTCCACCGCGTCCACGCTGGTGCCGGAGATCAACCCCACGCAAAGGCGGGGACGGCTCGGATCCACTCGGATGAAGGGGCGCGGGCTCATGATCCCCAGTGTAAGCCGAGGGGCCCACGGTCGCCTGGAGGAGTGCGGGCTCGTCTTCCAGGCACGCGAGGAGGCCCCTCGTGGCATGCTCGGGCCATGCGTTCTCTTCGCGTGCCCGAGGCACGTTGGCTGTTCGTCCTGGCGTGGCTCGTCCTGACTCCCCTGGCGCTGGCTGGAAAGCCGGCCGCCGCGCCTCCCACCCCGGCGGTGAACCTCTTCCCGAGGGCCCAGCTGCGCGCCTCGGAGTTCACCTGGTCGGTGCTGCTGTTCCACCCTGTAGCACCCAAGGGCGATATCGGGGCCGGCGCGCGCAAGCTGATGGCCTCCAAGTACCCGCGGCTGAACGCCGCGCCCGCGCCCGGGAAGCCCAGGGCCGAGGCCATCGTCCAGCCCGCGCCGGACGAGGAGCTGGAGCCCATCGATGAGGAGCTGTTGCAGTACTTCGGCCGGACGCTGAATGCCGAGGAGCGCAAGCGGCTCGTCGGGGCGCGTCAGGCCACGCTGCTGTCGTTCCGGGTGCTGTTCGAGCTGCGCCACGAGGTGCTCCTGGACGCCACGCGCTTCGCCCACCAGCTCGCCACGGAGCAGGACGCCTTCCTGTGGGACGCCGAGACGCGCGAGTACTTCTCGCCTCGCAGCTGGAAGGAGGCCCGGCTGGACGGATGGAACGGAGGCGTGCCTTTCCTCCCGGCGCACATCACGTTCCATGTCTACCGGAGGAGTGGCGAGGACCTGCGCGTCGTCAGCCTCGGCATGGCGAAGCTGGGCCTGCCGGATCTCGTGGTGGAGCAGGTGTCGCCGTCGCTGTCCCAGGACATGGGGCGCCTGGCCAACGTGGTGGCGCAGCTGCTGGCCGAGGGGCTCGCGCTCTCCGCCGATGGGACACTGGAGGTGGACCTGGCGAAGCTGAAGGACGCCCGGCTGCGCGGCCAGCTCGAGTCACGCGTGCAGAAGGGAGCCTTGCGGCGCGTGAAGCTGCGCGCGCTCGCGGGCCGGCGGGAGCAGGGTGATCCGGACAACCCGCTGCTGGAGCTGGACTTCCCTGGCAAGGGCGATGTCCACGCGCGTCACGTGGCGGCGCTGGATGCGCTCTTCGGGCAGCAGCCGGACGATGTCGTCCACGTGGCGCCGGGCGATCCGGAGCTGGAGGCGGTGACGCGCAAGGCGCTCGCGCGGCTCGTCGAGCTGCGGCCGCGCGTGGAGAAGGGGCTGCGGCCTCCCGAGCAGCTGCTGCTCAAGGCGGGGTTCCGCACGGACAGGGGGGGCACCGAGTTCATGTGGCTGGAGGTCACCGGCTGGGAGGCGGGGAAGTGGCGCGGCACGCTCGCCAACGAGCCGGAGTCCGTGAGCAGCCTGCGGGTGGGCTCGCGCGTGCAGGTCGCCGAGTCCGAGGTGGTCGATTACCTCTACGTGGGCCCTCGGGGCGAGCGGGAAGGCGGCGAGAGCAGCCTCATCCTGATGCGCCGCCAGGGGCACTGAGCCCGTTCCGCCAGCCCGGCCTGGCGGGGGTTAGCGCGGAGTCTTCCGCAGCTCGCGCAGCGAGGAACCCTGGAGTCGCTCCTGGGCCTCCTCGCGGCCCAGCCCGGTGAAGTGCATCGCGAGCGCCACCTTCACGGAGCCGCCCGCGGAGCCCAGCAGCTTGCGGGCCCTGGCGAGCGGCAGCTCCGTCAGCTCCGCCACCATCCGCACCGCCCGCGTCCGGAGCTTGGCGTTCGCGGGCTGCACGTCCACCATGCGCCCGCGGTACACCTTGCCCAGCGCCACGAACGCGGCCGTGGTGAGGGCGTTGAGGATCAGCTTGGTGGCCGTGCCCGCCTTCAGCCGCGTGGAGCCCGCCACCAGCTCCGGGCCCGTGGGCGCCAGGATCAGGATGTCCACCTTCGTGCGGGGCCCGGGAGGGTTGCAGCACACGAACACCGTGCGCGCCTTGCGCCGCCGCGCCTCGGCCAGCGCCCCCAGCACATAGGGAGTGGAGGCACTGGCGGAGATGCCGCACACCACGTCCCTGGGGCCCGCCCGGAAGCGGCGCACCGCCTGGGCTCCAGCGGCCTTGTCGTCCTCGGCGCCCTCGACGGCCTGCGTCAGCGCACGCCGGCCCCCGGCGATCACCGCCTGGACCTGGGATGGAGACGTACCGAAGGTAGGCGGGCACTCGCTGGCGTCGAGCACGCCGAGCCGCCCGCTGGTGCCGGCGCCCACGTAGAGCAGCCGGCCGCCTGCCCGCAACGCATCCGCCACGGCCCGAGCCGCTTCCGCCACGGAGGGGAGCGCGACGCGGACCGCTCGAACGGCGGCCAGGTCTTCCTGATGCAGCCGGTGGACGACCGCCTCGATCGAGAGGAGGTCCAGGTCGTCCGCCCGGGGATGAAGCCGCTCGGTGGGCGGGGGCGCGAGCGGAATCGAACGCGGCCTTCCCACCCTCGAGTGCCTACGGATCAGGCGGCCTTGACGACCTTGCCCGCCTTGATGCAGCGGGTGCAGGCCAGGACGCGCTCGGTCCGACCCTCGACGTTGGCCCGGATCTTCTGGAGGTTCGGCAGCGTCCGCTTCTTGGTCTTGTTGTTCGCGTGGGAGACGTTGTTACCCACGAGCGGCCGCTTGCCACAGATGTCGCACTTCCACGCCATGACAGCCAACTCCTTGAAAACAGGGGCTTTACAGGCTCTGCCCCGAAAAGAGCGGCGGAACCTACCAGAATTCCCCTGAAAATCCACCCCGGTTTTGCCATCACCCCTTGAGGGGGTTCTTCTTCTTGAGCATCTCCTGCACGAGCCGCGCGGCGCGCATGCCCGCGAGGAACTCGCCCTCCAGGCCCAGGCCGGGGAGCACCTCACGGCCGGCGAGCAGGATGTTCTTCGCCGGCGTGCGCTGCTTCAAACCCGTGACGCCCAGGAAGGCTTCCGACTCGAAGCTGTAGAGGGGGTGGGGCATGAGCCTGCTGCCTCGCACGCCGCTGGCGTCCAGGTACGGCGCCGAGCGCAGTACCCGCTGAGCCTTCGTGAAGGGCATCAGCGCGTCCAACTGCGCGTCGATGCGCTGCGCCAGCGCCTGCATGTGCTCCTCGCCGAGATCCCTCACGCTGGCCGGCACGAAGGCGCCTGCGCACACCACGCGCAGGGACTCGTCCTCCTTGCCTCCCGGGGTGCGCGCCGGGTGCACCTGGATCATCAGGGGCCGGAGCTCCGGGTCCTCGGTCTCCACCAGGAGCAGCTCGCCCATGCCGCGCGGCAGCGCGTTCACGGGCACCACCCAGTTTACCGAGAAGAGGATGGATTTGGTGGAGGCCGCGTCGAGCTGCTCCAGCAGGCCGCGGTGCCGCTTGCGGTCCGTGACGAGCCGCCGCAGCGCCCCCGAGTCCATGGCGGCCACCAGGCACGAGGCCCGGTAGATGACGTCCGAGCGCACCAGCTTCACTCCGGCGAAGCGGGCCCCATCGAAGGTGAGCTCCTCGACGACGAAGCTCTCGGAGTTCTCGCGGGTGAGCACGTCGCCGCCCAGCTCGGTCAGCCGTCGGACGAGCAGCTCGCGCAGGCCCTCGTTGCCGCCGGGGAAGCGCTGGGGGGCCTGGAGCGCCTGGGACAGGGGCCGGGCGAGCGCCAGGGGCGAGGAGGCCTCGTCCAGGTAGATGAGGAACGGCAGCATCCCTCGAAGCAGGGCGCCGGGCGGGGTGTTGTTGGACAGGCGCGGGTGCGTCTCCAGGCCCGGGTGCTGGCCGATCTTCTTCTTCAGGCCCCAGGCCTCGAAGAAGCCGTCGGGAGGCAGGGCGGGCTGCTCCTTGAAGAAGGCGTCGCTGGCCTCGTGCTGCGAGGCGGTGGCGTTGAGCGCCGAGAGCAGGCCCTCGGCGGTCTCGCCGAACTCCCGGGCCAGCTCGGCGCGGCGGCGCGTCGCGTCGGAGTGCAGATCCACGCGGTGCCGCGGGAGGATGAGCTGCAGCTCGGGGAGGTGGGGGCGCAGGGAGCGCTGGACGGCGGTGGTGAGGCCCAGCTCCGTGAAGGCCTCCTCCACCGCGGGCATCGTCTTGAGGGCGGGGGAGACGGAGGGCGCGTAGGGCAGCACGTAGCCGCCGTGCTCGTAGCCCGTGCCGGTGCCGTCATGATCGATGAGCAGCACCCGGTGGCTGCGCTTGGCCAGCAGCGCGGCCGCGAGCGCCCCGCCGATCTGGCTGCCCAGGATGATCACGTCATACACATGCCGGGAGGGACCCGAGGGGAGCTGGAGTCTGGCGGCTTGCGTGGCCATGCGAGGGACACACACTACACAACGTCCGGGCTCCTCGCGCCTTTCTGGTGCGCCGGGGCTGTTCTGTCGCTGTCCATGACTCCTGGCGTGTCCAGGTGCCCGGACTGGGGGAGGAGTCCCGCCGGATCAGCACCCCGGGGCGCGAGAGGGGGTGATCAGCAGCCGCGCCTCCAACTCGGGCGGGAGCGTGGCGAAGTCCGGAGCTACGAAGTGGGCGCCCGCCTCCCGAAGCACCTCGGGGGGCGTGGTCGTGGTGATGCCCACCGCCGTCATCCCCGCCGAGCGCGCCGCGAGGATGCCGTTCACCGCGTCCTCGAAGACGACGCAGGAGGCGGGGTCCACCTCGAGGAACCGCGCGGCGGAGAGGAAGATGTCCGGTGCGGGCTTGCCCCGGGTCACCTCCTCGGCCCCGACGACGCGGGAGAAGAGGGAGCGGATGCCCAGCCCGTCGAGCACCAGCCGGCGATTCTCGGTGGGCGCGGCCGTGGCGACGGCGAGGCGGGCCCCGGCGCCTCGGAGGCGGGCGATGAAGGCCTCGGCCCCGCGCATGAGCGAGAGGTGAGGGGAGTAGAGGCTGCGGTAGTGGGTCTCCTTCTCCTCGGCCAGCCGGGTCAGCTCCTCGGGAGCCACGGGCCGGCCGAGCAGGACGGGGAGGATCTCCTCGTTCTTCTTCCCGGCGAACTCCCGCTCGAACCGCTCCGCAGTGGCGTCCACCCCCAGGCGCTGGGAGAGGGCCACCCACGCCTCGGAGTGGTAGCGCATGTTGTCGACGAGGGTCCCGTCCATATCGAAGATGACGGCGTGCAGGAGCGCGGGCAGGGTCATGCCCCCCCATTACCGCGTCTGTCCCCCTACGTGGACCCAGATCAGCTCCGTGTAACGAAACTGTAAAAGCCCAATATCCTTGAAAATGTCACCCCATCCGCTTAAGGAGCAAAACCGGAAAACCGCCTGTGCGGTGGGATCCCATACAAGGACTGGGGGACTGCATGAAGCGATGTCACAGAGAAGCCCTGCTGGGCGCTGTGCTTTTGAGCGCGGTGGGGTGTGGAGCGCCTGAGGAGGCGAAGCAGGGCCAGGGTGGCCCGAAGGTGACGCTGCAGCAGCTGGCGACGGATCCGGACTTCGTGGTGACGAAGGTGTCCGCGCCCACGAGCGCCACGCCGGGCAGCACGTTCCAGACGACGGTGGAGGTCTGCAACCGGGGCGGGTCGGGGAGCGGGGTGGACGTGAACCTCTACTTCTCGGATGACGGCGCCATCTCCCCGTCGGATTTCTGGGTGGAGAGCCTCTACGTGGCCTACCTGAGCCCCGGCCAGTGCCAGCGCGAGAGCCTCTGGATCTCCGCGTCCGTGCCCATGGACGGGCCCTGGTACCTGGGGGCGTACGCGGACCCCTACGGCAGCCAGCTCGAGGACAACGAGGACAACAACGGCCTGGCCAGTCCGGTCATGGGCATCGGCTACGGCGCGGACTTCGTCATCACCTCGGTGACGGGCCCGGACAGCGCGACGATCGGCGCCCCGATGACCGTTCAGGTCACGGTGTGCAACCGCGGCACGGAGCCGGACTCCACGGACGTGGAGCTGTACCTGTCCGAGGATGAGTTCATCTACCCCAACACCTCGCCCGGGCCGTACGAGGACTCCTATGTGGGCGACGCCCAGGTCGACTACCTGTTCCCTGGGCAGTGCCGAACGGTCCCCGTGTTCGGCCCCGCCAACCTCCCCAACTATCCCATGGTGGAGGGGGCGTATTACCTGGGCGCGGTGGTCGATCCGGATGGCAACCAGCAGGAGCTGATCGAGGACAACAACGCGCTGGCGGGCTACCGGATGGGCGTGGGGCACGGGCCGGACTTCGTCATCCAGTCGGTGACGGGGCCCTCCGGCGCGGACGAGGGCCAGCCGATCTCCACGAAGGTGACGGTGTGCAACCGCGGCACGCAGCCGGACTCCACCGAAGTGGCGGTGTACCTGTCCGTGGATGACAGCATCAACCCCGGCGACCCGCCGGGGCCTGCCGAGGACCTCTTCGTGGGCATGGCTTCCACCGACACCCTCCATCCGGGGCAGTGCCGGGCGGTGTCCGTGAACGGCCCCGCTCATGCGCCCGAGCCGGGCTTCGAGGGCCCGTACTACGTGGGCGCCGTGGCCGACCCGAATGGCAACCAGGAGGAGCTGATCGAGGACAACAACGCGCTCGCGGGCTATCGGATCGGCCTGGGGCATGGCCCCGACTTCGTCGTCACCTCCGTGACGGGCCCTGCCAGCGCGGGGTTCGGCGCGCCGATCACCGCGCGGGTGACGGTATGCAACCGCGGCACGCAGCCTGGCTCCACGGAGGTGGAGGCGCTCCTGTCCGCCGATGACGTCATTCGCGCCCACGTGTCGCAGGGCCCGGCCGAGGACTATCCGCTGGGCTCGGCGCACACGGACGTCCTCCCGCCGGGGCAGTGCGCGACGCTCTCCGTGAATGGCGGCGCCTATGCGCCTCCGCCGTTCACCTGGGGGCCGTACTTCCTGGGCGCGGTGACGGATCCGTACGGCAGCCAGGAGGAGCTGATCGAGGACAACAACGCGCTCGCGGGCTATCGGATCGGCCTGGGGGATGAACCCGACTTCGTCGTCACCTCGGTGACGGGGCCTGCCAGCGCTCCGCATTCCCATCACTTCGTCGCGCAGGTGACGGTGTGCAACCGCGGCACGCGGCAGGGCTCCACGGAGGTGGAGACCTACGTGTCCGCGGATGACGTCATCCGATCCCACGCGCCGCCGGCCTATCCCGAGGACTATCCCATGGGCTCGGCCTACGTCGACAGCCTGTATCCCGGGCAGTGCCGCACGGTGCCCGTGGAAGGCGGAGCCTATGTGCCTCCGCCTGGGAACTCGGGCCCGTACTACGTGGGCGCGGTGGTGGATCCGCGCGACGAGGATGAGGAGCTGATCGAGGACAACAACGCGAACGCGGGCTACCGGATGGGCGTGGGGTATGGCCCCGACTTCGTCGTCACCTCCGTGACGGGCCCCGCCAGCGCGCAGTTCGGCCAGTCAATCACCGCGCAGGTGACGGTGTGCAATCGCGGCACGGAGCCGGGCTCCACGGAGGTGGAGGCGTACCTGTCCGAGGACGAGACCATCCGTGCCAACCTGCCGCCGTACTATTACTCCGAGGACTACCTCCTGGGCTGGACCTACGTCGACTTCCTGCATCCCGGGCAGTGCCGGACGGTCCCCGTGGAGGGCAACGCCTATCCGGCTCCGCCAGGCTTCGAGGGGGCGTACTACCTGGGCGCGGTGGTGGATGCGCAGGGCACCGAGCAGGAGCTGATCGAGGACAACAACGCGCTCGCGGGCTACCGCATGGGCCTGGGGCATGAGCCGGACTTCGTCGTCACCTCGGTGACGGGCCCTGCCAGCGCGGAGAGTGGTGCTTCCTTCATCGCGCAGGCGACGGTGTGCAACCGTGGCACGCGGGCGATGTCCACGGAGGTGGAGGTGTACCTCTCCTTCGATGAGGTCATCCGGCCCTATGTGTTCCCGAACCCGCCCGAGGACGCGTATGTGGGCGTGGGCTCCACGAACATCCTCGCGCCGGGCCAGTGCGCGACGGTGCCCGTGCCGGCCACCGCGAATACGCCTCCGCCGGGCGGTCCGGGCCCCTATTACCTGGGAGCCGTGGTGGATCCGTATGGCAACCAGGAGGAGCTGATCGAGGACAACAACGCGCTGACGGGCTACCGGATGGGTGTGGGGCACGGGCCGGACTTCGTCATCCAGTCGGTGACGGGCCCCGCCAGTGCGACTCCAGGCCAGCTCATCACCGCGCAGGTGACGGTGTGCAACCAGGGCACGGCGCTGGAGTCCTCGGACGTGGAGGTCTACCTGTCCGCGGATGACGTCATCCGGACCCAGCTGTCGCCGGGCCCGGGCCAGAGCGAGGAATCGTATCTGGGCTCGGCTCCCACGGGAGGCCTCTACCCGGGGCAGTGCGCCACTGTGGCTGTGAGTGGCAATGCCCAAATTCCGTCGCCGGGGCTGCCGGGAGCCTTCTACGTGGGCGCGCTCGTCGATCCGTATGGCTTCGAGCAGGAGCTGAACGAGGACAACAACGCGCTGGCGGGCTACCGCATGGGCCTGGGGAATGACGCGGACTTCATCGTCACCTCGGTGACGGGGCCCTTCAGTGCCGAGTACGGCGAGCAGTTCACCCCGCAGGTGACGGTGTGCAACCAGGGAACGCGGCCGGACATCGCGTCCGTGGAGGTCTACTTCTCCGTGGATCAGGTCATCCGTCCCTACAGGCCGGAGGACAATCCGCCCGAGGATGGGTTCGTGGGCTCGGTGTCCACGGGCGAGCTCTACCCGGGCCAGTGCGCCACGGTGTCCGTGGAGGGCTACGCCCAGCCGCCCCCGCCGGAGGTGGAGGGCCCCTACTACGTGGGCGTGATCGTCGATCCGTACAACCACCGGCCGGAGCTGAACGAGGACAACAACGTGCACGTGGGCTACCGCATGGGCGTGGGGCACCAGACGGACTTCGTCGTCACCTCGGTGACGGGGCCCTTCAGTGCCCAGAACGGCCAGTCCATCACCCCGCAGGTGACGGTGTGCAACCGCGGCACGCAGATCGGCTTGACGGATGTGGAGGTGTACCTGTCCGCGGATGAGATCATCCGTCCCCAGGGGCCGGAGAGCCCGCCCGAGGACTCGTTGGTGGGCGTGGCCGTCACGGAGGAGCTCTACCCGGGCCAGTGCGTCACGGTGCCCGTGAGTGGCAGTGTCAATGCGCCGTCTCCGGGTGGCGAGGGTGCGTACTACGTGGGAGCCATCGCTGATCCCTATGGCCAGCGGCCGGAGCTGATCGAGGACAACAACGCGCTGGCGGGCTACCGCATGGGCGTGGGGACGCAGGCGGACTTCGTCATCACCTCGGTGACGGGGCCCTACAGCGCCCGGCCTGGTACGCCCTTCACGGCCAGCGTCGGCATCTGCAACCGCGGCCAGCAGTCGGGCACGACGGACGTGGAGCTGTACCTGTCCGCCGATGCCAACGTGCGGGTGTCCACGCCTCCCATTCCCCCCGAGGACTTCTTCCTGGGGGTGGTTCCGAGCGTCTCCCTGGCCGCGGGTGGTTGCACCACCCGGTCCCTGTCCGTGACGGCGCCCCCGGTTCCGGAGGGGGCTTATTACCTGGGCGGCGTGGCCGATCCGTATGGCAACCGGCCGGAGCTGATCGAGGACAACAACGCCAAGGCGGGCAGCGTCATCGGCGTGGGCACCAGGGCGGACTTCGTCGTCACCACGGTGGCGGGGCCGTCCAGCGCGAAGCCCGGCATGGCCTTCACGGCCAACGTCACCGTGTGCAACCGCGGCCAGCAGCAGGACACGGCGGATGTGGACGTGTACCTGTCGGCAGATACCACTGTGCGGGTGGTCGCGCCCCCGGCTCCTCCCGAGGACCACTACCTGGGGACGGTGACGGGCGTCTCCCTGGCGGCGGGTGCCTGCGCCACGCGGCCCCTGTCCGTGACGGCGCCTGAGATCGAGGAAGGTGCCTACTACCTGAGCGCCGTGGCCGATCCGTACGGCAACCGGCCGGAGCTGATCGAGGACAACAACGCCAAGGCCGGCAGTGTCATCGGTGTGGGCAACAAGGCGGACTTCGTCATCACCGCGGTGACGGGCCCCTCCAGCGTCAGGCCCGGCGCTACCTTCACGGCCAGTGTCACGGTGTGCAACCGCGGCCGGCTGGCGGATGTGACGGACGTGGCCCTCTTCTTCTCCACGGACGCCGACATCCGCGTGCCCACGTCTCCAGCGCCGCACGAGGACATCCTTCTGGGCTCCCTGGCTGGCGTGTCGCTCGGGGTGGGGGCCTGCTCCACTCGCTCCATCGTGGTGAATGGCAACGTCCCCAGCCCCGGCACGTACTACCTGGGCGCCGTGGCGGACGCGTCCAATACACGCGTGGAGCTGATCGAGGACAACAACGCCAAGGCCGGCACCCAGATGTCCGTCGCGCCCTGAGGTGAGGCGGGATGCCCCCCCCGTCCTGGCCGGTGAGCTGGGACGGGGCGGGCTTCTACTGGGCCCATGTTTACATGGCGGTCCATTGGAAGAGCACCGAAGCGCTCCTGGCGAGGTAATGGCCTATGCGGCGATTGGAGATCGTTGCGATTCCTCCTACGGAGCCGCAAGAAGCGAAGCAGCGGTTTCGTGATTGGGTAGAGGCGAATCGGCAGCTCCTGGGGGAACTGTCCGAGAAGGACGTAGTGCTCGACGTCATCCGGGCAAGCGATGGACGCACCTTGTATCGCTACCGGGTGTTCCTGACGGTCATTGACTCGTGACGGAGAACCTCAGAGCTCCTCGTCGCTGATGACGATGATTCCCGCGGAGTGGAGGAGGGCGGCCGCCACGCCCCGGCCGGGCACCACCACTCCGTCCACGTGAGTACCCTGCGTGCCACACGAGGGGCTGCGCTCCTTGAGTACCGCCACGGTGGCTCCGAACCGCTGAGCCGCCTTCAAGGCCAGCTCCGCGCCGTAACGGAACTCCTTCGTCCGATCCTCCCCCGTGGCCGCTACGACGGCCTGGGCCCGACCCTCCAGCACCGCCTCGCCTGTACCTCCGCGCAGCTCCACCGCCGGCCGGGGAATACCGAGCCCCGCTCCCGTCTCCGGGCACATGGGCACCACCTCCTTGCCCTCCAGCGCCCGTATCACCGGACTCGAGCCCTTCGACTTCCCGTCGTACCGGCACGCCTCGCCTAGCAGGCACGCGCTCACCAGCACCACCCGGGCCTCGCGCAGCGCCGCCAGCCGCTCCTCGCGCGTGCGCTCCATCATCGCGGCGCTCCCGGGCTGCGCAGGCTCAGCTCGCCCACCGTGGGCTCGGCCTCCACCCGCGTGCGCGCCCCTTCCATCGTCACCTTGCCCGTCACCGCCAGCCGTACCGCCAGCGGGTAGAGCCGGTGCTCCTCCACGAGGATGCGCGCGCTCAGGCTCGCCTCGTCATCCCCCGGCAGCACCGGCACCGCCGCCTGCGCGATGATCGGCCCCGTGTCCGTCCCCGCGTCCACGAAGTGCACCGTGCACCCGGCGATCTTCACCCCGCGCTCCAGCGCCTGCCGCTGCGCGTGCAGCCCCGTGAATGCCGGCAGCAGGGAAGGGTGGATGTTCAGCACGCGCCCTGGAAACCCCGCCAGGAACTCCCCGCTCAGCAGCCGCATGAAGCCGGCCAGGCACACCCACTCCACGCCCGCCTTGCGCAGTTGCTCCCCGAGCGCCCGCTCGAAGTCCACCCGGGAGGCGAACGCCTTGTGATCCATCACCACCGCGGGCACTCGCGCCTTGCGCGCGCGCTCCAGCGCGAACGCCGTGGGCACGTTGGACACCACGCAGGCCACCTCGGCCGGGTAGTCCGCCTGCGCGCAGGCGTCCAGCAGCGCCTGCAGGTTGCTGCCGCTCCCGGAGACGAGCACGCCCAGCCGGGCCCGCCCCGCGCTCATGGCTCGATGACCGCCGTGGCCTCGCCCTGTCCCGACTCCACTCGCCCCACCTCCGTGGCCTTCACACCCCGAGCGTTCAACGTGCTCAGCGCCTGGGCCACATCCTCCTTCGCCACCACCACGATGAGCCCCAGCCCCATGTTGAAGGTGGAGAACATCTCGTCCCGCGCCACGCCGCCCAGCCGGGCAATCACGTCGAAGATGGGCGGCCGTGCCCACGCCTTCTCGCTCAGCACCGCCCGAGTCCCATCCGGCAGGCAGCGTGGCAGGTTGCCCGGAATCCCGCTCCCGGTGATGTGCGCCATCCCCTTCACCTTCACCGCCTTCATCAGCGCCAGCACATCCTTCACGTAGATGCGCGTGGGCTCCAGCAGCGCGTCCGCCAGCGGCCGATCCAGGCCCTCGGGCGTCTCCGTCAGCGCCAGCTTCCGGTCCTCCAGCAGCACCTTGCGCGCCAGCGAGTAGCCGTTCGAGTGCAGCCCCGACGAAGGCAGGCCGATGAGCGCATCGCCCGGCGCCACCGTCCGCCCGTCGATGATCTCCGAGCGCTCCACCACGCCCACGCAGAAGCCGGCCAGGTCGTACTCGCCCCGCGTGTAGAAACCCGGCATCTCCGCCGTCTCGCCGCCGAGCAGCGTGCACCCGGCCAGCTCGCAGCCCTGCGCGATGCCCTTCACCACGTTGGCCGCCGCGTCCACCTCCAGCCGCGAGGTGGCGAAGTAGTCCAGGAAGAACAGGGGCTCGGCGCCACAGGTGAGGATGTCGTTCACCGACATGGCCACCAGGTCGATGCCCACCGTGTCGTGCCGCCCCGCCAGGAAGGCCACCTTCAGCTTCGTGCCCACCCCGTCCGTGCCCGACACCAGCACCGGCTCGCGGTACTTGCCCGGCGGCAGGGCGAACAGCCCTCCGAAGCCACCCACTCCGGCCACCACCTCCGGACGCATCGTCCGCGCGGCATAGGGCTTGATCCGCTCGACGAACGCGTCGCCTGCCTCGATGTCCACTCCGGCCTGCTTGTAGGTCGTCACGGGCGGCCTTCTACCGGCAAGCCCCCGCCCTTGTCTCGCCCGCTGAAGCGGAGGTGTCGCGTTTGCGGCTACCATGGGGCCTCCCTTCCGGATGAAGACACTTCTCTCCCGCAACCGCTTCGAGGCCCTCGCCCTGGGGCTCGCCGTCCTGTTCTGCGCCCTGCACGTGTGGGTGGACGACTCCCCCGTCATCGGGAGCCGCGGGGACGGCCGACAGACTCCCTTGCTCGTCCGAGCGGTGCAGATCGCCGAGGGCCGCGCCACGGACCTCCAGTTCGCCCTCCGGGGCCCGCGTCCCGCCCACCCGGATGTCGTCGTCGTGGCCGTGGACGAGCGGAGCGCCCAGCGCTACGGGCTCTGGCCCTGGCCGAGGGACCTGGTGGCCAAGGCCATCGACCGCCTGCGCGAGGCCGGGGCGGGAGCGGTGGGGCTGGACATGATCTTCGCCGACGAGGTCGCCGACGGCCGCGCCCAGGCCTACCAGGGTGCCCTCGAGGAGCTCGAGCGGGCGTTACAGCAGGCCCCCGAGAGCGCCTCCGCCCTCGACGCCTACCGGGACGAGCTGCGCCGCCGGGCCGCCATCAGCGCGGACGCCATGCTGGCTGCGGCGCTCGCCCGCTCCCCGCAGGTGGTCCAGGGCGTCATCGCCTATCCCGACACGGACCGGGAGCAGTTCGCCAGCAAGGCCGAGGAGTGGAAGCAGCAGCTCGAGTCCCACCTCATCCGCGAGTTCCGAGGGGAGATCCTCCGGAGCTCGCCCGACGGCAAGGTCCAGACGCCGCCGCTGGAGGTGGACCTCTCCCGGCTCCAGAGCTGGACCATGGAGTCCGCCCAGCTCCCGCTGCCCCTGTTCGTCAAGGCCAGCGAGCGCCTGGGCTTCTTCAACATGGCCGCGGATCCGGACGGCACCCTGCGGCGCGTGCCGCTCTTCGCCCTGCTCCAGGGCCCCAAGGGGCTGATCCCCTCGCTGGAACTCCAGACTGCGGCCGCCTACCTGGGCTCCGAGGTGGAGGCGGTGGTCGTCCCCTCGGAGCACCTCGTCACAGGTGCCCGCCTGCGCCGGCCGGACGGCAAGGTGCTGCCCCTGCGCGTGCCCCTGCTGGAGGACGAGCCCTTCATGCTCATCAACTACCCGGGGCCCTCCAGCAGCTTCACCACCCTGAGCCTGTCCGACGTGGTGGACGGCTCCTTCGCGCCCGAGGCGGTGCGCGGCAAGGCGGTGCTCGTCGGCGTCACGCTGGTGGGCAACTTCGACCAGCGCGTCACCCCCTTCAGCGAGATCGAGCCCGGCGTCTTCGTCCACGCCGCCACGCTCTCCAACATGCTCGCCCAGGACTTCCTCACGCGGCCGTCGGAGGCGCAGCCGCTGGAGCTGCTGTTCATGTTCGGCGCCGCCGTGCTGCTGGCCCGCCTGCTGCCCCGCGTGCGCTTCGCCTGGAAGCTGGGGGCCATCACGCTCCTGGTGGCCGCCTGGCTCACCGTGGATCAGCTCCTCTTCACCCGGGGCATCCAGGTGGCCACCGTGCTGCCGCTGACCAGCCTGGTCACCTCCGCCTTCGCCGTCATCTTCCTGGGCTACTTCTCCGTGGACGCGGAGAAGGCCCGCCTGCGCGACACCTTCCAGCACTACCTGGACGCCAGCGTCATGGAGCAGGTGCTCCAGCACCCCGAGAAGCTCAAGCTGGGCGGCGAGCGCAAGGAGCTCACCGTCCTCTTCTCGGACATCCGCGGCTTCACCTCCATCTCGGAGCGCCTGTCTCCCGAGCAGCTCGTCGCCTTCATCAACGAGTACCTCACCCCCATGACGGGCGTCGTCTTCGAGAACGGGGGCACGCTCGACAAGTACATCGGCGACGCCATCATGGCCTTCTGGGGCGCGCCCGTGGATCAGCCGGACCACGCCCTGCGCGCCTGCGCCACCGCCCTGGGCTTCCTGGAGAAGCTGGGCCCGCTGCGCTCCCGCTGGCGCGCCGCCGGCCTGCCCGAGGTGGACATCGGCGTGGGCATCAACACCGGCCTCATGAACGTGGGCCACATGGGCACGCAGAACCGCTTCAACTACACCGTCATGGGTGACGCGGTGAACCTGGCCTCCCGCCTCGAGGGCCTCACCAAGGCCTATGACACCCGGATCCTGATCTCCGCCGGCACCTACGCCCAGACGAAGGGCCACGTCACCGCCCGCCGCCTGGGCGTGGTGCGCGTCAAGGGCAAGCGCGAGCCCACCGACATCTACGAATTGCGCGCCATGGGGGCCCCCGCTGGCAGGGACGCCGACGCCATCCAGGCCTTCGAGGCCGGCGTGGCGCGCTTCCTCTCCCGGGACTTTCCCGAGGCCGAGGCCCACTTCCGCCAGGTGCTCGCCCTCTGGCCCGAGGACGCCCCCAGCCTCCGCTACCTGGAGGAGATCAATACGCTCAAGTGGAATCGTCCCGGACCGGACTGGGATGGGGTGTTCACCGCGACCACGAAGTAGGCCCCCCGGGAGCAGGGCGTCAGAAAGCCCCTCGAAATTTGACCCCGGGGGTGGGGACTGGTTGACTCGGTCTCCAGATGGGCGCCGAGGAAACCCTCTTTCAACGTTTCGGCAAGGAGTTTGCCAAGGGCACGGTCCTCTTCCAGGAGGGAGAGCCGGGCAAGGACATGTTCGTCCTTCAGTCCGGGAAGATCTCCATCTCCAAGAAGGTACGGGACGTGGAGAAGGTGCTCGCCGTGCTCGGGCCCGGCGAGTTCTTCGGGGAGATGGCCATCATCTCCAACAAGCCCCGCAACGCCACCGCCACGGTGATGGAGGACGCCAAGCTCCTCGTCATCGATCCCAAGACGTTCGAGGCGATGATCCGCGGCAACGCCGAGATCGCCGTGCGGATGATCAAGAAGCTGGCTGAGCGTCTGTCCGAGGCCGACGCCCAGATCGAGAACCTGCTGCTGTCCGATCCCGCCAGCCGCGTGGTCCACCAGGTGCTCCAGGTCTGCCAGACGCGCGGCCGGCCCATGGAAGAGGGCATCGAGGTGGACTTCCCCGTCCGCGAGCTCCCTCGCCTGATCGGTGTGGGTGAACCTGCCATCCGCCACATGCTCGATCGCCTGGAGCGCGCCGGGCTCATCGAGCGCAGCGGTGACAGACTGACCGTGTATGACACGGCGAGGCTGCACGACTTTCTGCAGTACCTCGAGATGAAGTGGAAGTTCGGAGACCTCTAGTGTGAAGCTGCAAGTCCTCGGCTGTCACGGTGGCGAGCTGCCCTCGTGCCGGACCACATGCTTCCTCGTGGACGACGTGCTCGCGCTGGACGCGGGGGCGCTCACGAGCACGCTCACGCTCGATCAGCTCTGCAGGGTGGACGACATCCTCGTTGGCCACAGCCACTTCGACCACATCAAGGACTTGCCGCTGTTGGCCGACCTGGTGATCGGCCGGCGGGACCGCCCCGTCACCATCCACGCCTCGCGCGAGTGCGCCCGGTCGCTGCGCGAGTACATGTTCAACAACTCGCTCTGGCCGGACTTCACCGCCATTCCCACCAAGAAGAACCCGGTGCTGCGCATCAAGGCGTTCCGCGCCGGCAGCACCTTCCAGGTGGGCCGCTACAGCGTGCAGTCCATCCCGGTGAGCCACCCGGTGGAGTCCTGCGGCTTCGTCATCTCCAACGGCCAGTCCTCCATGGCCATGAGCGGCGACACGGGGCCCACCGACAAGCTGTGGCAGGTGCTCAACGGGGTGAAGAACCTCAAGGCGCTGCTGCTGGAGACCAGCTTCCCCAACGCGCTGCAGGAGCTGGCGGACCTGTCCGGCCACCTCACGCCCCGCACCGTGCAGCAGGAGCTGGCCAAGTTCGAGCGCAACGGCACCAGCGTGCTGCTCTACCACCTCAAGCCGGCCTTCGTGAGCCAGCTCAAGCGCGAGCTGTCCGGACTCCCAGTGGAAATCCTGGAGCTGGGCGACACCTTCGAGTTCTGAGCTTGACGGGCTGCGTCGTAGCCGGGGGTTGACGGACGCCCCCAGGCGGATTAACCCCGCGCCTCCCATGGCCTGGTTCTCCAAGAAGCCCCGTATCTCCACCCGCCAGGAGCCCACCGCTGAAGAACAGCCCTCGCGCATGCAGGGCTTGTGGGCCAAGTGCGAGAGCTGTGACGAGATCATCTACCGGCAGGAGCTGGAGAAGAACTGGATGGTGTGCCCGCACTGCGAGCACCACCACCCGTGGACGGCGCGCGCCCGGCTGGGCGGCCTGCTGGATCCGGACAGCTTCGAGGAGTTCGACAAGGAGCTGGAGCCGCAGGATCCGCTCGGGTTCGCCGACTCGAAGAAGTACAAGGACCGGCTCAAGTCCACGCGCAAGAACCTGGGAGAGAACGACGCGTTCATCTCCGGGGTGGGCCGCATCGAGGGCCACCAGGTGTCGGTGGGCTGCTTCGTGTTCGAGTTCATGGGCGGCTCCATGGGCTCGGTGGTGGGCGAGAAGGTGACGCGCGTGTTCGAGCGCGCGTACGAGCTGAAGTGCTCGGCGCTGATCTTCTCGGCCTCCGGCGGCGCGCGCATGCAGGAGGGCATCTTCTCGCTGATGCAGATGGCGAAGACGTCCGCGGCCATCGCGCGGTTCCGCACCGGCAACAAGCCCTACGTCTCGGTGATGCTGCACCCGACGACGGGCGGCGTGGCGGCCTCGTTCGCCTGGCTGGGGGACATCATCCTGGCCGAGCCCAAGGCGCTCATCGGCTTCGCGGGCCCGCGCGTCATCGAGCAGACGATCCGCCAGAAGCTCCCGGAGGGCTTCCAGCGCTCGGAGTTCCTGCTGGAGCACGGGATGATCGACGCCATCGTCCCGCGCAAGGAATTGCGGACGAAGCTGGGGCAGGTCCTCGGCCTGCTGGGCTGAGCCCGCTCCTCTCTCCAAGAACCTGGGAAAGCGCTGCCCTGAGGGACGGGGTTGGCGCCCGGTGCCGTGCACGCGGCTCGTCTTCCGGTGCCAGCGCTCCAGGGCAGCTTGGAACCCGAGCGATCCCTCCCCACTGTCTGGCCGCCAATCGGGGGAAGCGCTGCGCGACGTTTCCCACCCGACGAGGCAGGGCGAGCCGGGTGGGGGGAATGTGCCAGCGCTTGGGGGAGGAGAACCGATGGCGCAAGGAGTGATCGGAGAAGTTCTTCCGGGGGCCGATCGTCCAGGCGATCCGTGGGATGGGAGTCCACGGTGGTCGCCCCACTTCCGCTCGCTGTACGTCCTGGTGCTGGACGGGGCGATCACGGTGGGGGCCCTCTTCTGCGCGGCGCTGGTGCGCTTCGATGGGACGATGCCCGCGCAGTGGCAGGCGGCGCTCGAGCAGCGGTTGCCGTTGCTGCTCGCGCTGCGCCTGGCCGCGGTGATCGGGTTCGGGCTGCACCGCTGGTCCTTCCGCAGCTCGGGGCTGAGCGAGGCGGGGCGGCTCGTCATGGCCAACGCCCTGGCCACGGTGGCGTTCGAGGCCAGCCGGTCCTTCTTCCACTTCGAGCCCCTGCCGCGCTCGGTGATCGCGCTGGAGTTCTTCTTCACCACGACGCTGATGGGCGTCTACCGGTTCGCCCCGCGGATGGCGCGGCAGTGGTACCTGGATCAGCGGCGCTCGCGGGCGCGCGGCGCGCGGCGGACGATCATCGTCGGGGCGGGCAGCGCGGGAGATCTGCTGCTGCGCGATCTGCTGAGCACGCCGGAGGGCCCGTGGCACGTCATCGGGCTGGTGGACGACGATCCGGGCAAGCGCGGCACGTTCCTCAACGGCAAGCCGGTGCTCGGGTCCATCGAGGCGCTGCCGGAGCTGGTGACGAAGCACCGCGTGAGCCAGGTGCTGATCGCCATCCCCCGCCTGTCCCCCGAGCGCATCCGGCACATCCTGGGCCTGTGCAAGCACCAGAGCGTGAGCTTCAAGATCATCCCCGCCTCGTTCGCGTGGCTCGATCAGAAGATCACCGCGGCGATGCTGCACGATCTCAGCCCGGAGCACCTGCTGCCCCGGGACGCCATCGCGTTCGACCAGGAGGAGATGCACAAGCTGGTCGCGGGGCGCCGCATCCTCGTCACCGGAGGAGCGGGCTCCATCGGCAGTGAGATCGCGCGCCAGGTGGCGGGGCACGCGCCCGCCTCGCTCGTGCTGCTGGACATCAACGAGAACGAGCTCTACCTGCTGGTGCGCCAGCTCCAGGAGCGCCACCCGCAGCTGAAGGTGAGCTCCATCGTGGCGGACATCCGGGACCTGGACCGGCTGATGCGGGTGGGCCTGGAGCACCGGCCGCAGTACGTGTTCCACGCGGCGGCGCACAAGCACGTGCCGCTGATGGAGGACTCGCCCGAGGAGGCCATCAAGAACAACGTCTTCGGGACCCAGAACGTGGCGCTGATGGCGGACGCCTGTGGCGCGGAGCGCTTCGTGCTCATCTCCACGGACAAGGCGGTCCATCCCAGCTCGGTGATGGGGGCGTCCAAGCGGCTGGCGGAGATGGTCATCCGTGACATCGCGAGCCACTCGCGCACGGCCTTCACGGCGGTCCGCTTCGGCAACGTGCTCGGCTCGGCCGGCAGCGTGGTGCCCCTGTTCAAGCAGCAGATCCAGCGCGGCGGGCCCGTCACGGTGACGCACCCGGACTGCACCCGCTACTTCATGACGATCCCCGAGGCGGTGGGGCTCGTGGTGATGGCGGGGCTGGGGGGCTACGGGGAGCTGTGCATCCTCGACATGGGGGCGCCGGTGCGCATCGCCGAGCTCGCCGCGAACATGATCACCATGGCGGGCATGGTGGTGGGCAAGGACATCGCCATCGTCTACACGGGGCTGCGTCCCGGGGAGAAGCTCGAGGAGACGCTGCTGAGCGAGGAGGAGGAGCGCACCCACCAGGTGCGCAACCGCATCAAGGTGGCCCAGAGCCCGGCGCCGCCGCCGGACTTCCACGAGCGGCTCGAGCGGCTGGGGCGGGCCGCGCGCGCCGGTGACGTGCTGGGCGTGAAGCTCGCGCTCTGCGGCCTCATCCCGACGTACACCCCGTCGAAGCTCGGCGGTGCGGTCCCCGTGGCGGACCAGACCTCGAGCGCTCAGTTCCGGGTCGTGCAGTAGGCCGGAGCCCGGAGCCGGCTCCAGACGGGCGGAGCCTGGAGCCCACGGCAGGGGGCCGGGGGGGCCCCGGAAGGGCAAGCGTCATGCGTCGTACGCGAGGTTGGGTCACCGTCATCATGCGACTGACGGTGCTGGTGGCGGGAGCTGCATCCGGGCAGGAGGCGGTCGGAGCGGGAGAGAAGACGCTGCAGGAAGTGCGCTGTGGTGACACGATCACCCGGAGCACCCGGCTCACCCGAGATCTCGAGTGTCCAGGTACACCCGTGCCCGCGCGGCGGGTCGCCAGCGCGGGTGTCGTCCGCGATCTCGGTGGCTATACCGTGCGCCGAACCGGGGAGGACACGTTCGGCACGGAGGGCATCGCCGTCGAGGCCGACAGCACGGTGAGGAACGGGACGATCCGAGGGTTCGGCCTGGGGTACGTGCTCGACGGCGGCAGCCACGTGACGCTGTCCCGGCTCACGTTCATCGACAACACGGTGGCCGCCTGAAGCATGGGAGGGTGCCTCGGTCCGCGCTCAGCGGCGAGGCACCCGGTAGGCCGGGAAGTAGTTGTCGGCGGTGTGGGTCTCCGCGAGACGGGAGTACACCGCCGGCTCGCAGATGATCTCGTGGGTGCGGAGGCGGAAGCTCGCGTTGGAGAAGCCCCGCTTGAAGTCCTCGAGGCCGTCCCCCGGCTGGATGCCTCCCCCCAGGTTGAGGGGGAGCCCGAGCTGGGAGGAGAGCTCGGTCAGCGCCACGAAGACGTTCTTGGCGGGGGAGCGGGCCAGGTCCGCGTTCGCCGTACCGCCCAGGTAGTAGTGCAGCACGCCGTCGCTGGCGACGCCGATCGCCGCGGAGGCGATGTGGCCCTCCGGCGCGCGAGTCATCGCCAGCCAGGCGGCGGGGGAGCAGAGCAGGCTCTCGAAGTACGCGTCCGAGAAGAAGTACCGGGAGCTCGCCTCGTCGCGGACCATGGTCTGCCGGTAGAGCTCCTTGAAGCACTCGCGCTCCTCGAGCGAGGCCTCGAGCACCGGGCGGCAGGTGTTCACGAAGCCCAGGCGGAAGTTGCGTCGCAGGTGCCGGCGGTGCGTCTCCCGGAAGGTGATGGGGCGGCGGGAGTCGATGAAGAACACCTCGTTGCGCTCCGTGCCCTCCGCGAAGCAGCGGGGGCCCATGATGCGGTCGCGCACGAAGATGCTGACCAGCTCGGTGCCCTTCCAGTCCACCGCGTGCTTGGGCACCTCGCGCAGCCGGTCCATCACCCCACCGGGATAGCCATAGGGGGAGACGGCGTCGCGATAGGGCGTGCCCGGGATGGGCCGGACGATGAGCGGGAGGAACAGCGCGCCCTCCGGGCCGCCGTCGATGATGAGGGTGTGCGTGACGCCCTCCGCGCGCAGGTGGTGCTCCGAGCGGAAGTAGTCCGTGGACAGCGCCAGCTTGCCTTCATCGGGGCTCAGGATGGCCCTCAAGTGCGTCGTCACCATGTCCGCAGCTCTCTCCGTTCCCATCGCAAGATCACCGTCCGGACAAGCGCCCGGTTACGCACCGAGGCCGCGCTCGGCGTGGGGCTTCATCCGGGCCGCGGGGCACGGTAGGCGGGGAAGTAGTCCGTTCGCGCTCGCTCCGCCGACAGCCGCTCATACGTCTCTGGATCGCAGATGAGCTCGTGCGTGTAGAAGCGGGAGGTCGCGTTGGCGAAGCCCCGCTTGAACTTCTCGATGCCATCTCCCGGGTGAACGCCTCCTCCCAGGTGCACCGGAGCCTTGAGCTTCGCGGAGAGCTCGACCATCACCGGGATGTCATTCTTGGCCGGCGACTGCGCGAGGTACGGATCCGAGGTCCCTCCGATGTAGTTGTGCAGGTAGCCGTCGCTGAGGACGGCGATGGCCGAGGAGGCGACCTGGCCATCCGGAGCGCGGGTCGTCACCAGCCAGGCGACGGGGGAGGAGAACGCCTCCGCGAACCACGTGTCCGAGAAGTAGTACCGGGCGGTCGCCTCGTTGCGGGCCATGGTCTGCCGGTAGACGCGCTTGAGCTCCTCGCGCTGCTCGGGCGAGGACTCCGGCGCGGGGCAGTACGTCGTCTCATAGCCGAGCCGGGCGTTGCGGCGGATGTCCGCGCCGTGGTCCTTGCGGAACTTCACGGGGAGACTGCTGTCGATGAGGCTCACCTCGATCCGGGCGGTTCCTCCCGCGAAGCAGCACGGGCCGCCGATGCGGTCACGGACGAAGATGCTGACCAGCTCGGTGGCTGTCCAGTCAACCGCGTGCTTGGGCACCTCGCGCAGCCCGTCCAGGACTCCGCCGGGGAAGCCATAGGGAGAGATGGCATCGCGGTAGGGCGTGCCCTCGATGGGCCGGACGACGAGGGGGATGCGCAGTGTGCCCTCCGGGCCGCCGTCGATGACGAGGGTGTGCGTGACACCCTCCGCGCGCAGGTGGTGCTCCGAGCGGAAGTAGTCCTCCGACCGGGCGGACCTTCCCGCGTCAGGGACCAGGAGGGCCCTCATTGGCGTCGTGCTCATGCCTAGGCCTTCATGATCTTCTCGCGCCCCAGGCCCACAGGCTTCGTGGCGTTGCGCGTGTCGATGACACACTGGGACCGCTGCACCACCATGGCGTAGTCGATGCACGAGTGGTCCGTGAGGATGACCACCGCGTCGTACTCGCCCAGCATCTCCGGAGACAGCGGCACCGACGTCAGCTCGTAGTGGAAGCCGTGGCCCTTCTCCAGCCTCGGCACGTACGGATCGTGGTAGCGGACCTCGGCGCCCCGCTCCTTGAGCAGCGAGATGACCCGGAGGCTCGGGCTCTCGCGCATGTCGTCGATGTCCTTCTTGTAGGCCGCGCCCAGGCACAGCACCTTGGCGCCATTCAGCGTCTTCTTGC